>CALUXG010000037.1 GCA_944324685.1 uncultured Elusimicrobiales bacterium | reverse complement strand
CGCGTTGAGTGTTCTACGGTGATGATTTCCTGCAAATTGTCAGGTACGGTCAACACGGTGTGCGTTGAGCAGTTTAACAGGCAATGCGGCGTCCAAATGAATTCAAAAGGAACGTTTGCGGTATTTTCCACGGTGTAATGCAGACGGATTTCCGGCCCGTGCAGCGTCAGCGTTCTTGTAAAAATATACGGAAGTTTGGTACTTTTGACCCATGCCGTCATTGCTGGGCCTTCTTTATGCAAAACATATTCCCACGGCAAAGTCCATATCTCGCCATGATCAGGTATCTGGACGCCTTGATAGGGACCGTCCGGATACGGACAGGAATCTATAGACGGAAACACTTCGTCAAATCCGCTGCTGTCATAAGCGGAAAACGAAGCGCCGTACGGCGGCGGCGTCAGGTGGGTCTGCTCGCTTTGGAATAAAAATTCGCGCTGGGTGTTCTTTTTTACTAAGCTGGCTATTTTACAGGCATAGTCCGGTAAAATAATCAGCGATATGCATGCATTTTCCAATAACAAGGCGTCTAAGCCTTTGTACGAAGTGGAGTGTATCATGGCCGTTACCCCGCAAAAAAGGCGCGCCGAAGCACGCCTTAAAAGATTTATTTCCCGGGTTTTAAAAACGGGAAAGGGATGAGATCTTTTAATTTCTTTTTATAGATTTTCCGAGAGCCTTTTTTGTTTAGAGATATCAGCAAAATTGGCGCATTAAGATCCATAAACTCCGTCATAACTTGCCGGCAGGCGCCGCAAGGCGTGCCGAAAGCTTCTCCTTCCACGGGGTCGGTGCATACCGCCAAAGCGGCAAATTCGTGCTGACCTTCGCAGACCCCGCGGAACATGGCGTTTCGTTCTGCGCATACGGTCAAGCCGTAAGAAGCATTTTCAATATTGGTGCCGGCGTAGATTTGTCCGTCAGGAGCCACAACTGCCGCCCCTACTTTAAAATGGGAATAGGGGGAATAGGAGTTCTTCTTAACGGCGATGGCCGCTTCCGCCAAAGCCCGTAAATCTTTTTCGGATATTTTTTTCTTCATACTTTTATTCTAACTTTACGGAGCAAAAAGTCAAGGGCTGAAAACTGCACCGCATTTTCCGGCGCATACGGGTTTTGATACAATAAAAATATGAAAAAAACAGCATGGGTTATTTTGTTCGCTGCGGCGGTGTATGTTTTATGGGGGCCGACAAAACCCGACGTCAAAAACGCCGGACGCACGGGTGCGACGATTGTGGCGTTTGGAGACAGCCTGACATACGGCAAAGGCGCTCCGCGCAATCAAACTTATCCGGCGGTGTTGACGGAATTAACGGGAAAACGCGTTATCAATTTGGGTGTAAACGGAGATACGGGGGCGGCTGCGCCGCGCCGTTTGGCGCAGGTCATGGAACATAAACCGTATATGGTGTTGATTGAATTTGGCGGAAATGATTTTATGCGTTCCGTGCCTTTTGAACAGACGATGGTCTCCGTCTCCCGCATAGTGGACGAGGTACAAGCCGCCGGCGCGATTGCCGTTATAGTAGACACGGGGGGATATTACGGCATGCGCAAATACAGCAAAGCTTATAAAAAACTGGCTAAGGAAAAAGGCGCGGTGTTTGTGTCTGGGATTTTGGACGGCGTCTTTGGCCAGCGTGCTTTGATGTCCGACCAAGTGCATCCGAATGCGGCGGGATATAAAATCGTGGCGGAACGGGTGTATGAAGAAATAAAAGATTATTTATAGTTTTTATAAGTGTAAAAACAGCGCAAAACCCGGGAGGGCTTGCGCCGTTTTTTTTTTGATACCCTATACATGGCAAAAGTGAAAAACCGTTGTCGTTGGTTGCAGGCCGTTTAAATGTCCGTATAGAGGGAAAAATGAAAAGAGGATTTACGCTTATAGAGTTGTTGACGGCAGTTCTTATTATTGGGATTTTGGCGGCGGTGGCTTTGCCGCAATATCAAAAAGCGGTATTAAAAAGCCGCGTTGCCGGCGTTTTGCCGCGTATTGCTGCGTTGGAAACGGCGCAGAAAGAATATAAAATGGCTACGGGACATTATACGGGAGATTTGTCTTTGCTAAGTATTGATACGGGGATATGGAGCTGTAATAGGGCAGAAAACGACAATAGGGGATTTTGTCAGTATTTTCCAGTTCCCGAGATTGGCTGGGAAATGACCTTTTCCCTAGATTACACCAATTATAGCATATACTGTATCGGTACGACGGCCGCCGGCCGTGCGGTATGTCAGGACTATGGCACTGCTTCAAACGCTTCAGGCAGGGAAAATTATTTTTTAGTCCGAAATGTTCATTAAAAACGTAAAACCCCGCCTGTCAGCGGGCTTTTTAATGTAACAATTCACGTAAGCAGGGGGACAGTTCTTTTTACGGGGCAGTGGGCAGAAAAGCGGTCTTTGCTTCCTTATGTGTTTCCTTCCGTCCGTCCTTCCTTCCTTCCTTCCTTCCTTCCTTCCTATTGCTTACTTATTTGCTCACTTTCTTGCTTTCTTGCTTGCAAAATACGCTCACTGCATACTTCTTCATATAAGTTTTTATTTGGCAGGGGTTTATAAAATGCACGGAGCTTGACTTATTTTTTTTTTTGCTACATTTTCCGAGTGGAGGAGGGGTTTTAAGACCCTTTTCCCGAGTTTGTTTGTCAGCGGTCAAAATAGG
>CALUXG010000036.1 GCA_944324685.1 uncultured Elusimicrobiales bacterium | reverse complement strand
GCATGTGCGTCAAAATGCAAAATGCTGAGGTTTTTGTGCGCGTCAATATACGGTTGCGCCAACGCCTGTGTAACGGTATGTTCTCCCCCAATGTAAAAAGGAGTGCATTGCTTGTGTTCCATCATGGCGCGCACCGTTTTGTCTATGGCTTTGAAAACTTTAGCCGTAGGGCCGGTGCAATTGACGGCGGGGCAAGTGTGTATGCCCTGCTGCCATGTTTCCGTTTTGGTTTCTTCATCCCACAATTCTATTTGTGTGGAAGCTTCAATAATGGCGGCGGGGCCTTTGGCCGTACCGTGGCCGTAACAAACCGTTTTTTCAAACGGGACGGGAACGACGGCGAATTTACAAAGGGCCAGAGAGCTGTTCTTGCTCTCTAGCCCCATAAACTTATCAATTTGTACGTTATCGCTCACAACAATCCTGATTATTTTACAAACACGGCGGCGGCGACGACGGTCGTCCACATTCCTTCCACGCAAATGGCCGACTGTGTGATGTTGGTCGTGCGTACGATTTTGCCGCTCATTTTCCAGATTTCTTCTTTTTGGTCCCACGTCGTGTTGTTGTCAAACTCAATACCTAAGGTGGTGGACAACATTAACGCGGCCAAGTCTTCGGCATAGTCTCCGGCTTGTTTGTCCGTTTCTCCGAAGCTGTGATGTTCGGAAATATAACCGTGAGTTTTTTTATTGTCTTTGGGGATTGCCAAACCGACGGAGGCGGAAATCAGGCGGCGATACTCATTGCTGGTATTGCGGCTGATGACGCAGTGCAGAATTTGACCTGTGCGCAGCTGGCTGAGTCCTTTGGACACGGGGATGGTTTTGCATCCCGGAGGGAAAATGCTGGATACAGGCACAATGTTAAACGGCGCGATTTTAGCGTCGCGCAGAGCTTCTTCAAAGCTCGCCAGTTTTTCTTTGTGTCTGCCGATTCCTTTGGTCAGGAATATCTCTTTAGGTACAAACGGTTCGTACATTTTCGGTTCTTAATTCCTCGTGAATTAATATAATATAAATTATAACAAATAAACACCCTTTGTTATATTTATATTCCGGTCGGCAAACCATCGGGCCGGTCTGATAAGTGTAACATATTATACGGATTTATTCCAAATGAAAAAAATAATAATGGGAATTGTGTTGTTAGCAACAGTAACGGGAGTCAACGCCATGGAAAATATGTTTAGAAACGGAGTTTTGCATTTTGACTACAAAGCGGAAGATCTTGCTCCCGCCGAAGCGGCCGCCCGCGTCCGGCTGGAAAAAGATCTAGACGCCGTAGTGGCTATTCCCGACGAGCAACGCACCTTTGATAATACGGTGCTGGCGTATGAACGCGCATTTGAGCGTTATGGGGACGCTTTGGGCATGAGCGGTTTTTTGTCTTACGTGTCTGTGGATAAATCGTTCCGCGACGCGGCGCTGGCTCTGCAGATGCAAATGAGCCAATATATGGTGGACGTGGCTACGCGCCGCGACGTATACCGCGCAATAAAGGCCTATGCGGACACCCAGCCGCGGTTGGAATCGGATCAGGCCTTGCTCTTAAAGGACATGATGATTGGTTTTAAGAACAGCGGCATGGAACTGAACGACGAAGATTTGGAAACGTTCAAAAAACTCAACAAAGAAAAAGCCCAATATGTTCTCCGTTTTGACAAAAACGTTCAAGAATATAAAGATTATTTGGACGTTACGGACGAGCAGCTGCGTGGCCTTGGAGATGATTACAAAAATAAACTGGAAAAAACACCGGAAGGAAAATACCGCGTAACGCTGGATTATCCGGATTATATTCCTTTTATGCAAAACTCCGAGAGCGACGAAGCGCGCAAAGCGTTGGAATACAAATACAACCGCCGCGGCGGAGAGGAAAATGTGGAGCTGTTGGAAAAGACGTTGACGCTTAGACGTCAAATTGCGCAGCTTTTGGGCTATAAAAACCATGCCGAGCTGAAACTGGAAAACCGTATGGCAAAAAACCCGAAAACGGTGGAAGATTTCTTAAAGGATTTGCAAAAGAAATTAAAACCCATGGCGCGGCAGGAAGACAAAAATTTGATTGCCTATAAAAATGAGAAGAAAGGTTCAAAAAGCCGCACGCTCTATCCATACGAAAGCGGATATTGGGCCAACAAATACCGCAAAGAACATTTAGAAGTAGATCCGGAAAAAATAAAAGAGTATTTCCCCTCGGACGTCGTTATTGACGGCATGCTGGATTTATTTGGCGGTTTGTTCGGCATATCGTTTGAACCGGCGGATATTCCCGTTTGGCATCCGGACGTAAAAGCGTTCAAAGTGGTCAATGTGTCCGACGGAGCCTTAGTCGCTTATTTTTACATGGACTTATATCCGCGGGAAGGAAAATACAAGCACGCCGCATGTTTCGGGCTGGTGGAAGGACATGAAAAAGAGGACGGTTCTTGGCAGATTCCTTTTGTGGCTATTGTGGCGAATATGAATAAGCCTGCTGCCGGCGCGCCGTCTTTGCTCAAGCACAGCGAGGTCAGCACGCTGTTCCACGAGTTCGGCCATGTTTTGCACAATGCGCTGACAAAAGCCCGCTATTCGTCTCAGGCCGGCACAAGCGTCAGCTGGGATTTTGTAGAAGCCCCCAGCCAAATGTTGGAGCGGTGGGCATGGCATCCGCAAGTACTTAAAAAAATCAGCCGCCATTATCAAACGGGGCAGCCCTTGCCGGATGAAATGATAGAGAAGATGATTGCGGCCAAAAATTTTGGCGCGGGCGGAGCGTATTTGCGTCAGGATTTTTTTGCGCAGTATGATATGGCATTGCATACCGCGCGCAAAACGCCCGATACAACAAAAAAGTATTTCAGCTTAACAAAAAAAATCCGCGGTTTGCCTTTGACGAAAGGAACCTATCCGCAGGCGTCTTTTGGACATATCATGGGCGGATATGACGCGGGATATTACGGCTATTTGTGGTCGGAAGTGATTGCGCAGGACTTCTTCAGTGAATTTGAAAAACACGGCGTTTTTGATGTGCAGACGGGACTGAAGTTCCGCCGAGCAATATTGGAAAAAGGAGGCACGGCGGAAGAAACGGACATGGTGCGAAGTTTCTTGGGCCGTCCGTCGGATATAACTCCTTTCTTGCAATCCATCGGACTGGAGGAAAAGTAATGAATGTGATTATAGGAATAGATGTGGGAGGGTCCACCACCAAGATTGTGGGCTATTACGAAGACGGCAAATTAATAGGCCGTCTGATGGTGGAAGCCGCAGATCCGATGACGTCGGCCTATGGGGCTTTTGGCAAGTTTATCAATGAGAATAAGTTGTCTCTGACTCAGGTGAAACAAATTGTTTTAACCGGTGTGGGATCGGCGTTGTTTCATGAAAATATTTACGGCATTCCCACCAAGCAAGTGGATGAATTTGAGGCCATCGGTTTGGGCGGTCTGGCGCTGTCCAAAAAGAAAGAAGGATTAATCATCAGCATGGGGACCGGCACGGCTTTCGTACGGGCCGATAAACACGGCATTCGCCATATAGGCGGCTCCGGCGTGGGCGGAGGGACGGTGCTGGGTTTGTGCGGACGGCTGTGCAATGCGCGTTCTTTTGAAACTGTGGTGGAAATGGCCCATAAAGGAAATTTGAAAAAAGTGGATTTGAATATCTCCGACATCAGCGCGGGGGATATAGCCACTCTTTCTCCGGAAGTAACGGCGTCCAACTTTGGCAAAATGGCGGACGGGTTGACGGAAGAAGATTTGGCCCGCGGTGTATTGAATATGGTGTTTCAAACGATCGGCATGCTGGCCGTCTTCGCCTGCCGCAGCGACAGTATAAAAGACGTTATTGTTACCGGCACGCTCAGCACGGTACCCTGTGCCAAAACTTTATTTAAGCAGGTGGAAAGGCTGTATAAAATTAATTTTATTATCCCGCAGCATTCCATTTACGCCACGGCGACGGGTGCGGCATTATCGTATATTTTCCGCCATAAAAAGAAAAAATGAACGCAGATAAAAATTCGTATAAAAAATCTTCTTTCGGACCGGCGTTTTTGTTTTTGTGCAAACAGCGGCGGCAGGCCTTGGCGGTTTATTATGCATTCTGCCGTTTAATGGACGATATAGCCGACGAGCCGGATGTGGCCGACAGACAAGGCGAGCTGACTTTGTGGAGAGAAGAGATTTACCGCGTTTTTGAAGGCTGTCCGCAAACCCCGCTGGGGAAAGAAATTAGGTGTGCGGCCGAACAATATGGCATGACGCAGGACCGCTTTTTACTGTTGATAGAAGGTATGGAAGCGGATGTGCAGGGCCGCACCTATGAAAATTTTGAAGCGTTGGAATGGTATTTATGGCGGGTGGCGGGCATAGTTGGTTTGGCGACGCTGGATGTGTTGGGCGTCAAAGGCCCGCAGGCGCAGTCTCTGGCGCGGGCGGAAGGTTTTGCCGTGCAGCTGACCAATATCGTGCGAGATGTACATGAAGACGCGTCCGCCGGACGCGTGTATTTGCCGGAGGATCTGCTGGCAAAATACGGTTTGACGCGCAAGGATGTGCTGCGCGGGGCGGACCCGCGGGTACTGGCGGGTGTTTTGGCGGAGACGGCGCAAAGAGCCAAACAACATTATCAGCGCGCGGCGGAAATTCTGCAGACGCTGCCTCGGCGCAAAGTTTTGGCGTGCCGCATGATGGCTTCCGTCTATTACGCAAATCTTGCTAAAATAGAAAAAACGGATTTTCTGTTTGATAAAGCCGTCAAATTATCCAAAACGGAAAAGATTTTACAATGTATATATGCCTTACGCAAAACTGATTTTATGTAATTTGTTTTTATGCGCGCTTGTTACGCCTTCTTTGCTGGCCCAAACGCAGCAATTAAGCGATTGCATGGCGCAGGGAAAAAACGAATTTTTACAACAAGAACAAAAAATATTATCGCGGCGGGATTATGAGCCCGCCCGACGGACTTTTGAGCGTTGTTTGCAGCTGGATCCGGATAATGAAGATACGCTTTTGAGCTTGGGCGGCGTTGCGTTAACACAGGAAAAACTGGACGATGCGCAAAATTATTTTTTGCGCGCTTTGTCTTATATGCCGCGTACTTCTCCGTATTTTTCTTATACCTATTCCATGCTCGGGGATATTTCTTTCAAACGGCAGCAATATACGCAGGCGTTCAATTATTATGAACAATCCCTGCGCTATAACAAAGCCAACGTAAATTCTTTGGTGGGGAAAGGATTAATTTTGGAAATACAGGGCCGTAAAAAAGAAGCCGCCGAAGTGTACAAAGTGGCTTTAGCCGTAGAACCGCTCAATATACGCGCCCGCGAGCAGCTTATCTCCTTGGAGCCGATCTATTTCACGGACGAAGAAGTATTGGCGGCCTTAAAGCAGCGATATGCCGCACTTCCTGAAAAAGAGACGGTTTCCGCAGCGGACAGAGAACTTTTTGCCAAACTTCATTCCGCCGAACAGCGCGGAGGCCTTGACTATCTGAAAAGCAAATACAAAGTTCTTCCTCCGGATTATGTGGTTACGCTGTTTCAGGGAACGGATTTTGCACGGGAATTGCTGACGGTCAGCGGATATACGGCATTGCGTAAACAAGTGGGGCAGGACGCCGTGTCGGTTTTTCAAAAAATGGGTGTTCCCATAAAAGACGTGTTTGATTTGCGCGATATGACAGGCAATAAACTCTTTCTTTCGGACAGTACGCTCAGCGACGGGGGATTTTATGCGTATAATGAGGCGTTGCGCGGCCGCAAAGCGTTTTTGTTGCCGCATGAAAAACTTCCGCCTACAACGCAGGAAAAACAAAAAATTGCCGCCCGCATAGAAGAACTTGAAAAGAACGGCTATACCGAAATTTCACGCAAGGAGTTGGCTGCCGTACAGACGGCAACAAATTGTTCCGAGGAAACCATGCGGCAGTATATGGGCTTGTATGTTTTGACGATGCCGGACGGGGAAAAACGCTTTTTCGTGCCGTATGGCCGTACGGCCGATCCGCATAAAGGGGTTCCTTATTACTATGTGGCGCGTTACCGCGCCCAGCGTATGTCGGGTGTTCGCATTCCCCAAAACAGCTTGGCGGAAATGTATGAATCTTTTGGAGAAAATTATAAATTATGCAGTTCTGTGGATGGCACTTTATTAATCTTATGATGCAGAAAGCCCCGCAAACTGCGGGGCTTTTTTAACGGCGATTTTATTGAATCATTTTGAAAAATTCTTCCGCGGAGATGATTTTGACGCCTAAAGACTGTGCTTTTTTCAGTTTGCCCCCCGCCGCTTTGGCCGCCACGACAAAAGTAGTTTTTGCCGATACGCTGCCGCTTGTTTTGGCTCCGTGTTGGCGGGCCAGTTGTTCTGCCTGTGTGCGTGTCATGCCTTCTATTTCTCCGGTAAATACTATGGTTTTGCCTTCTAAAATGCGGGAGGACATCTGTTTTTGCGGTTGTGTGAAATTAAGACCTGTGGCGCGTAACAGCTCTATTTGTTCTTTTGCGGCAGGGTCATGAAAGAAATCATATACGCTTTGCGATACCGCCGTCCCTACGTCCGGTACGGTTTGCAACTCGTCAATGGACGCGTTCATTAACGCATCTAAAGTGTGGAAATGGTCCGCCAACACTTCCGCCGTTTTTGCGCCGACGAAAGCAATTCCCAGCGCAAAAAGCAGGCGGGAGAGCGGGCGTTTTTTGCTGGCTTCCAGTCCGTCCAACAGATTTTGGGATTTTTTTTCTTTGAAATTTTCCAAAGACAGCAGATGAAAAAAGTTTAAGTTGTATAAATCCGCAAAATTACTGACAAAGCGTCTATTTACCAATTCGTTGACGACGGCGTCTCCCATGCCGTCAATGTCCATGGCGGCGCGACTGGCATAATGCAAAATACGCCCTTTGATCTGGGCGGGGCAGGCTGGATTGACGCAGTAATAGCCCACTTCTCCTTCCGCTTTATATACGGGTCTGCCGCAGGCGGGACAGGAAACGGGCGGCTGAATATCCGCCTGTCCCAGATGCTGCACTACTTTTACCACTTTGGGAATGACTTCCCCCGCTCTTTCCAAAATAATTTTGTCTCCCACGCGCAGGCCCAGCCGTTTGATCTCGTCAAAATTATGCAAGGTGGCGTTGGATATAACGACGCCCGCGCAGGACACCGGTTCCACCTGTGCCACGGGGGTAATCACGCCGGATCGTCCGACGGAAAAAAGCACGTTTTTTACCGTGGTGGTAGCTTGCTCTGCAGGATACTTAAATGCAATGGCCCAGCGGGGGCTTTTGGCCGTATTTCCCAAAATGCGCTGTTGATCAAAAGAATTGACTTTTATGACCAAACCGTCTGTATCAAAAGGCAGCGTGCGGCGCTTGTCGTTAAAATCCTGATAAAACTGAATAATTTCTTCTATGGAAGAGGTTCTCAACCGGACGGGCGAAACGGCAAACCCCCATTTTCTGCAATCGTCTATGAAATCTCCAAAACCTCCGGCGTTTATGCGGCCAAAGCCGAAAGAGTGCGCAAAAAATTTCAGCGGCCGACGCATGGTTACGGAGGGATCTTTTTGGCGCAGAGAACCGGCGGCGGCATTTCTGGTGTTGGCGAAAATAATCTGGTTCGCGGCGGCTTGTTTTTCGTTTAATTGCGCCAAATCTTTTTTTTCCAAATAAATTTCTCCTCGGATTTCCAGTATGCCCGCCGGCGCGTTTGCAATACGGTGGGGGATGTCTTTGACGGTGAGGACATTGGCGGTAATATCTTCTCCGGTTTTGCCGTCTCCGCGGCTGGCGGCGGTGGTCAGAACCCCGTCCGTATACGTTAAAGAACATGATACGCCGTCTATTTTGGCCTCCAGTACCATATCAAAAACAGGGCAGGAGAGCATTTTGGCGCAGCGTTCGTGCCAAGCCCGCACGTCTTCGGCATTATAAGAGTTGTCCAAACTCATCATGGGGGTACGGTGTACGACGGGCGAAAAAGCCGTGCTGGCTTTGCCTCCCACTTTTTGCGTGGGAGAATCTGCCGCCGCAAATTGCGGATAGCGCGCTTCCAAGTCTTTTAGTTTTTGGTACAGCTGATCGTATTGCGTGTCGGACAAAACGGGGTCGTCCAAATCATAATACAAATGATTATGATGTTCTATTTCTTTACGCAGTTTTTCAATTTCTTCGGCGGGATTAAAGGACATGGCCGTTCCCCGATTTATTTGCGTTCTTTTTTCAGCTGGTCCAAAAGGCCGTTGATAAATTTGCCGGAGTTATCCGTTGAATATTTTTTTGCCAATTCAATAGCTTCATCAATAATGGCGGGCAGGGGTGTTTTTTCAGGGCTGAACACCATCTCGTAAGCTGCCATGCGCAAAATAGAGCGATCCACTACGGACATGCGCCCTATGGTCCAGTTCTTGGCATACTTTGAGACAAGCCGGTCTATCTCGGCAATATTTTGTGTTGTTCCGTTAACGAGGTCTTGGCAAAAAGGAAAGTTTTCTCCCAATTCCCGCTTAAAATCATCGGCGTATGGGGCCACTTTTGTGCCGTCCAGCATTTTTGCACTGTCGGCATAATACAGACATTGTAAAGCGCATTCTCTGGCCATTCTGCGGTTGCTCATAATCCTGCACCTCGTCTGAAGATATTTTATTTTACTATATTTGTTGCTTTTCGTGCAGGCGCAGATGGGAAAAAACAAAAGTTTCGTGCGGCGGCAGGAGCTTCATATTTAAGGGAGTTTTTTCATCCAGAAAAACATATAAGAAAAATTCTTGTTTTATTGGAGGTTCTTTTTTTGCTACAATAAATTACTTTCGCTTCGCGCAGGCGGGCATCGTTACGGAAGTGAATAAAACGTAAATCGTATCCTCCCGTCCGACACGAAAATGAAAGCACACCGGTCCAAAAGGACCGAGTAAAAGGAGAAAAACATGAGAAAAATGACACTTGCGCTTTGTGCGCTGACACTGGTTTCTGCCTTGCCTTTGCAGGCCAAACCGGTTGTTGTGACCGCCAGCCAGAATTACATTACCCGTGAAGTAACTGGATTGGCGCCGTTTACCGCCTTGTCCGTGAGCGGACAAGCAGAGGTGGACTTCCGTCAAGGGGCTGAACAAGAGCCGTTTGCCGTTATTTACGGTTCTGACAACCTCGTCAATCTGGTAGAAGTGCATAGTGACGGAAAAACCTTATCGGTACATTATAAAGATCCCTTAATTATTATGGGTCCTCGCCGTTTGAAAGTAACGGTGGTGGCGCCCGCTTTGGAACGCGTGGAAGTGCGCCAAAGCGGTGAAGTGGACGTGCAAGGCTTGTTAAGCACGACGGATTTGTCTTTGTCGGCTGACGGAGAAGGAGAAATTTCCTTTCATTCCGTAAACGCCGCCGATGTAGTGGCCCACGCTTCTGGAGACGCCAGCATTGACTTTGACAGCCTTTCTTGCCAGAAACTGACGGCTGATGCGCGCGACACGGCTTCTTTTGAAAGCGACAGAACCGCCTGCGACGCGGTAACGGTCAATGCGTACGATCGCGGAGAAATCAATGTGGAAGGCTTTGCCGGCCGCACGATAACCGCCGTGGCTGACAGCCATGCGGATGTAGAGCTGAAAGGATCCGCCCTTGTGGCCGACTTGCGCGCCTCCGGTTCGGCAGAGCTGGAAGCGGACGATTTGCGCGGCGATACGGTGAACGCCACGGTCAGCGATTCCGCCCGCATGAAAGTGCAGGCCTTGCAAACGCTGAATGCGGATGCGTCCAAACGCGGTACGATTATGTATAAAGGATATCCTGACAAAGTCAACCGCCATGGCAAAGACAGCAATATCCGCCAGCATTTTGATTACGACTACGACGACTAATCAAACATTTACCGCGCCCCGCCCAAAAGGCGGGGCTTTTTATCAGTTATGAAAACGTATTTCTTTTTGTTTTTTTGCATGCTTGGCATGGCTTGTTTGGCTCCGGAAACAACTCCTGTAACAAAGCCGGCTTTGGGGGCCGATGAAGACGGCCGCGGCTGTTTGGTTTCTGCCGGCTATACGTACAGTGAAATGCTGAAGCGTTGTGTACGTTTGTGGGAAGAAGGAGTGAGGCTTCAACCTACGGCTGTGCGTAAAGACGGTTCGGCGGTTTTTTCCTCTTTTGTTTTGCTGTCTGCCTCCGGAGAGGAAGCCGAGTTGTTTCTGCCCCGCGGCGCAGCACCCGTACGCATGAGGCGCGCTTTTACGCCGCAAGGGCCTTATTGGACGAAGCACCCGTATCGTTTGCAGCGGCTGCCGCAAGGGTGGCGTTTGTATGAACGGGATAGGCTGATATATGCGGCGGGTAATCCGCCCTCCGAAGGAAATTGACAGGTTTTGTGGCAAGTTGGTATAATAAAAGAGTCCGAAAAAGGACGATTTTTTTTGCAAAGAAAATATAAATGGCCAGATTTGATAACAAAAGAGTTTATAAAAAAGATTTATACAACCGCAACGGCAATATACGTGCGCCGGAAGTAAGGGTCATTAATTCCGACGGTTCCATGGTAGGCATACTGCCCACCGCGCAGGCCGTGGCAATGGCCAGAGAACAAGAGCTGGACCTCGTGGAAATTTCCCCGACCGCCCAGCCGCCTGTTTGCAAAATACTTGATTACAACAAGTATGTTTTTGAACAGAGCAAAAAAAATAAAGACGCCAAGAAAAAACAAACGAAAGTAACGATGAAGGAATTGCGTATCAAATCCCGCATCGCTGCTCATGACTTGGACGTAAAACTCAGACAGATAGAAGGATTTTTGAAAAAGAAAGACATGGTGCGCTTGGTGGTGGTGTTTCATGGACGTGAAAACCAACACAAAGACATTGGCGCGCAGATGCTTCAGGACGCGGCAAAGCGTTTGGAGCCTCTGGCCAATGTGGACGGCGGTTTGCAGCAGCAGGGCAACCGTATGTCTATGACGTTTGTACCCAAAGCCTGATTTCTTTTTCTTGAATGCATAAAACTCCTGCCCGCGCACGGTTTGCGTAGGGGAGGGCGCGCCAGCGGCGCGAATTTACATGATGAGGATACTTACATGCCTAAAATGAAAAACCACAGCGGTGCCAAAAAACGCTTCCGCGTTACCGCTAAGGGTAAATATACCCACCGCAAAGCCGGCAGAAAACATTTGCTTACGCCTGTTTCTGCTTCCCGCAAACATGACATGCGCGCTACCGGAGTCATTGAAAAGAACTCCCTTAACGGTCGCATCTTGCAGAAACAACTGCCCGTTGCCAAATAAAGAGGTGAAGCAAAATGAGAATCAAATTTAGCGTTCCCAGACACGCCAGAAAGAAAAAACTTTTGAAAGCCGCCAGCGGCTATTACGGAGATAAATCCCGCCGTTTGCGCATGGCTACCCAGCAGTTGGGTAAATCGTGGGTGCATGCCTATGTTGACCGCCGCGATAAAAAACACACGTACCGCCAATTGTGGATTACCCGCATTAACGCTGCGGTGAGAGAAGACGGAATCAGCTATTCCAAATTCATCAACGGTTTGACCAAGGCCGGCATTACGCTTAACCGCAAAATGTTGTCCGAAATGGCCATCAAAGACCCTGTGTCTTTCAAACAATTGGTAGATGTGGCCAAGCAGGCTCAAGCCTAGTTTTTGTCAAAAGTTGTGTAAAAGCCGCCTATTAAAGGCGGCTTTTTTTATGGGAATTTTTGCAAAACGGCGTCAAAGCGGTATATTCTTGTGGCCAAAATGATTATATCACGTATATGTCTCCGATAAATGGAGAGATTCTGTTGGCGGAAGGGAAAATCCCTTGATATGTCTATAGGCGATCATCGTTATTATCAAATAAATTAGCGACGTTTTTTGTCGTTTCGGTCAAATTTACTAAAATATACCTATGCCCCAATATTTGGCCGATATTAAAGAAAAAGAATTTTTTATACAGGATGACGAAGCCCGTCATCTGACTTTAGTCGCCCGTCATAAAGAAGGCGACAAAATCACGGTATTTGACGGCAAAGGCCGGCAATATACGGCGCGGATAGAACGCGTACAGAAAAATTTTGTTCGCGGTATATTGTTGGACGTTTGTCCGGCCAGAAAATCCGCTTTCTCATTAGAGCTTTGTTTCGCGCCCACTTCCCGAAATACCTTGGAAGACGTGCTGGATAAATGCACACAGTTGGGTGTGGATTCTTTTCAGCCGGTGCGTACGGCGCGCAGCGAATATGATTTGCTGAAGAAGTGGGACGGCAAAGAAGCCCGCTGGCGGCAAGTGATTCTTTCCGCTTGCAAACAGTGCGACCGAGCTGATGTCCCCGTGCTAAAGGAACCGACGGATTTTGTGTCCGCCGCCCAGCAGGATATTCCTTCTCTGCTGGCTTATGAGGCGGAAGAACGCCATACATTGGCATGGGGCGTGGAAAAATTAGATTCTCCTTCTTTTTTGCGCATTTATATAGGTCCCGCCGGCGGCTGGACAGATGAAGAAGTGGTGATAGCCGCTCAATATGGTATTTTGCCCGTTACCCTGGGCCCGCATATTTTGCGCGCGGAAACGGCGTGTATAGCGGCTGCCGCCAAATTATTATGAAATTTTTTCTTAAAACTTTTGGCTGCCGCGTCAATCAGGTGGAAAGCCAAGCCATTTTTGAATCTTTTGCTTCCCGCGGCTGGACGCCTGTGTATCGTATGGAAGAAGCAGACATTTGTCTGCTTAATACCTGCACGGTAACGCATCAGGCGGACAAAGACGTGGAGAAATTGGTGCGCCAAATCATCCGCCGCAATCCTTCCTCCCGTTTGATTTTAACGGGCTGCTACGCCGCTGCCCATGACGAACATATACGCCGCACTTTTCCACAGGCGGAAATTATCGGGAAATACGATTTAGGACGCAAATTGTTTGAAACGGAAGATATTTGTTGGACGGTGTCCGGCCATGAAAAACACAGCCGTGCTTTTATCAAAATACAGGACGGCTGCGATTGTTTTTGTTCTTACTGCATCGTTCCTTTCGCCCGCCGCGTCAAGCGTTCTAAACCCGTACAGGACGTATTGAAAGAAATCCGCTTTTTGGTGCAGAAAGGTTTTGGAGAAATCGTTTTAACGGGTATAAACATAGGCAACTATTCTTGTCCGCAAAGCAATAAAGATTTGGCGGCTTTATGTGCGGATATTTCTAGGCTGGATGGACATTTCCGCGTGCGGTTTTCTTCTATAGAACTGCAAACTGTTACTCGGGGCATTATAGAGGCCATGTCCACACGTCCGGACCGGTTTTGCAATTATTTGCATTTGCCGCTGCAAAGCGGATGCGACCGTACGCTCAACAACATGAACCGCCATTATACGACGTCGGAGTATGCGGAAAAAGTGGCCGCTTTGCGCGCGCGGGTAAAAGGAGTATCCGTGTTTGCAGACGTCATTGCGGGCTTTCCGACAGAAACGGAAGAAGACTTTGAAAAATCTTATCGTTTTATTGAAGCGCAAAAACTGTGCGGCCTGCATGTTTTCAGCTATTCGCCGCGACCTTTGACCCAAGCGGCTTCTTTGCCCCAGCTTTCTTTGGCTGTCATCAAAAAACGCGCAGAACGCTTGCGGGCGCTGGATAAAACCTTGCGCGCAGAGTTTGCCCATTCCCTTGTCGGTACAGAACAGGAAGTCTTTGCGGAAGAATACAGCCGCCGCGGTTTATGTGGCGTTACCTCTAATTTCCAACATGTCATTATAGAAAATCCGCCGGAAAACATACGCGGCTTGGTGCGCGTGCGTATCTTGCGCGCGGAGAGCGGCGCGGCTTATGCACAGCTCCTTTAACATAGCCTCCCTAAAAATTGCTACCATATAAACAATGCTTGGGCCTAGAGCAGGTATTATACCTCGGGGCTGCAAGAGGTCTTTTTTTGGTATAATATATCTATAATTTGTTTCAAACAAGTTAGATTCTTTTAGGCAAGAGTTAAACAAAATGGTAGCCCAAAAAAATCTTTGCGTACTTATATTGGCCGCCGGAAAAGGCAGCCGTATGAAATCTTCCCTTCCTAAACCGCTGCACCGCGTGTGTGGCCTACCCATGGTGGCGCACAGCCTGCGCGCCGCTCAAGGGCTGAATCCGGGCGCCATCTGCGTCATTGTGGGACATGAAGCCCCGCGCGTCATAGATGAAATCAAAAACAATTTTGCGTCTTGGGGTATTACGGCGCCCATCGTTTTTGCGGAACAAAAAGAATTGAACGGTTCGGCCGGTGCCGTGCGCGCCGCACAGCCTTTGTTGGAAAAATTTCAAAACGTGATGGTCTTAAATGGCGATGCTCCCTTAATTCTTTCCTCCACTTTGCAGAAAATGTATGACGCTTTTGACACGGGTGCTGCCGGCGCCTTGGTGCTGGGGGTTACGGTGCCGGAGCCTAAAGGATACGGCCGTATCGTCCGCGCCGAAGACGGCAGCTTTGAGCGGATTATAGAAGATACGGAAACGGACGAACATTCCCGCAGTATAAAAGAAGTCAACGGCGGCATGTATGTATTTAATTGCAAAGCGCTTATTTCGGCGCTTGCATTGCTGAAACCGCAGGGACCGAAACAAGAGCTGTATTTAACGGATACTCTTTCCGCCATCAAAGATTTCCAAGATCCGGTGTTGGTGTACAATTTGTCCGATTACAGACAGGCTTTAGGCATCAACAGCCAAATTGATTTGGCGCAGGCGGAAGATATTATGCGTGCGCGCGTTTCTCACAAACTCATGGACAACGGCGTGCGTTTGGTGCGTCCTTATGAAGTGTACATAGACGAAGACGTGCAAATTGGACGTGATACCATCGTTTGCCCGGGCTGTTATGTGAAGGGTAAAACAAAAATCGGTGAGAACTGCCGTTTGGACGGGACCGTTTTTATCACTGATTCCGTCATTGGCAATAATGTTTTCTTAAAGCTCGGCACATACATAGAAGAAAATTGTGTCATAGAGGACGGCTGCGTCGTTGGACCGTATGCGCATTTGCGCCCGGGAACCGTACTTAAAAAAGGCGCCAAGGTGGGGAATTTTTGTGAAATTAAAAACTCCGTCATTGGCGAGGGATCCAAAGTCAACCATTTGACGTATATCGGAGATACAGACATGGGCCAAGAAGTAAACATCGGCGCGGGGACCATTACCTGCAACTATGACGGAGAAAAAAAACACCGCACCGTAATAGGGGACCATTGTTTTGTGGGATCCAACGTCAATTTTGTAGCACCCGTAGAAACAAAGCCGTACAGCAAAATCGGCGCAGGCTCCACGATTACCAAAGAAGTGCCGCAAAACGCTTTGGCCGTCGCGAGGGCGCGTCAGGTCGTACTGGAAAACAAAGGTGTGAAAAAAAATGACTAAAACCGTAAACGGAGATTTGCGCATTTTCTCCGGCAATGCCAACATTGCTCTGGCGCAAAAAATAGCGGGACATTTGAAAATGGATTTGGGCAAAATCCGCGTGGAACGCTTTGCCGACGGAGAAATAGATGTGCAAATTTTGGAATCCGTACGCGCGCATGACTGCTATATTATTCAAAGCACCTGCCCGCCCGTGAATGAAAATTTAATGGAGCTTTTAATCATGGTGGACGCGTTTAAGCGCGCCAGTGCGGGACGCATTACCGTGGTTATTCCCTATTTCGGGTATGCGCGCGCCGACCGCAAAGCCGCCGGACGTGTGCCTATTACCGCCAAGCTGGTCAGCAATTTAATCGCGGAAGCCGGTGCGGACCGCATTATGACAGTGGACTTGCATGCGGGACAAATACAGGGATTTTTTGATATTCCGGTGGACCATTTGCGCGCCCGCAGTGTTTTTTTGGATTATTTTAAGGATTTTGACCGTAAAGACTTGGTCGTCATTTCGCCCGATGTGGGCGGTGTGGAACGTGCGCGTAAGTTCGCCGCACGCATGGATGCGGGTCTGGTCATTATAGACAAACGCCGCCCTAAACCCAATGAGGCGGTGGTGTACAATGTCATAGGCGATGTGAAAGATAAAGTGGCCATTATTTTTGACGACATTGTGGATACGGCGGGGACGCTGACCACGGTGGCCGCCAAAATAAAAGAACACGGCGCGCGGGAAATATACGCCGCGTGTTCGCACGGTCTTTTGTCGCGCAACGCCGTTGACAAAATAAATAAATCCGCTATCAAAAAACTAATCATTACCGATTCTCTGCCCATTCGGGATTTGGGACCGAAGACGGAAGTGCTGTCCGTGTCTTATATTTTGGCAGATGCCATTAAGCGCAACCATGACGGCCGTTCCATCAGCGATATGTTTAATTAGTTTTTTATAAATCAAGGAGTGAATGTAATATGCAAGAACTGAATATCACCGCCACCGTGAGAACCGGTGAAGGTGTCAAAGGCGCCCTGAGCAAGATTCGGGCCGAAAAAAACGTTCCGGCCGTTATTTACGGCGGGCACAAAAACCCCGTGAGCATCACGGTCAGCCTAAAGGATTTGGAAAAAATCATCAAGGCCGGCAAAAACACCGTTGTGGAAATCAATTTGCCGGAAGGCAAAGAACAAGTGTTGGTTAAAGAAATCCAATACCACGTTGTAACGGATTTGCCCATTCATGCTGATTTTCAGCGCGTGTCTTTGAAAGACAAAATGGATGTGGTCGTCCCCATTAAATTGGTGGGCCAGTCTCCGGATGAAAAGGCCTATGGCGCCATGGTGGAGCATATTTTGCGCGAGTTGGAAGTGCGGGCCTTGGTCAGCAAAATCCCGCATGAAATTGAAGTGGATATGACCCCCATGACCATTAACACCGGTATCGTGGCGGGCGACATCAAGCTGCCGGAAGGGGTGGAGCTGTTGACCGATCCGCAGGCGCCTGTTGTTCACTTGACCATCTTGAAAGAAGAAGAAGCTCCGGCCGCGGCCGCCGAAACCCCTGCCGAACCGGAAAGCTCTTCCACCAAGGGCAAGAAAGATGAAGACGGCAATCTGACCAAGAACGCCGCTCCCGCGGACAAGAAATAACGCGGCAGGATACACTTTGCAGAGACGTCTTATTGCCGGACTGGGAAATCCGGGCGTGCAGTATCAGCAAACGCGGCATAATGTCGGGTTTATGGTGTTGGACGCTTTTGCCAAGCGTTACGGTGCGGATTTTCAGCCGTGGCAGAAATTGGGCGCGTATGCCAAAGTGTCCGTCGGAGACAAGGATGTTTTTCTTGCCAAACCGATGACATATATGAATCTGTCGGGCCAGATGGTGTGCCATCTGGCCCGATTTTTTAAAATTCCCGCGGAAAACCAGCTCATCTGCTTTGACGACATGTCTTTGAACTTAGGAGATATCCGTTTGCGCGCCTCCGGTTCTGCCGGCGGACAGAAAGGCATGAAAAATATTATTGAACTGTCCGGTACGGATAAAATTGCGCGGCTGCGCGTGGGAATAGGCCCGCGTCCGTCTGTAATTAACGCGGCTGATTTTGTACTTTCCCGCTTCTCCAAGGAACAGTTGCCGGTATTGCAGGACGCCGTAGAACGCGCGGTACAGGCTTTGGAAGTGTATTTGACGGACGGGCTTGAAAAAGCCATGACGAACTTTAACTGAGCTTTTCTTCTGTATCCTTTCCCGAAAAGATTTCCATTTTGTTGGCGGAACATTTGTTATAGAGCGTGATGTGTTTTTTGATAAAGTTTGCCTATGAAGCAAATTTATGAAGCGGTTGCTTTATATGGAAAGAAGTTGCGCCGGAATAAATCAGTGCTTTTATCTGTTCCGTCACGGTTAAATTTTTCGTATATGCTTGGCAATTGCAGCGAGAGGAGAGAAGCCTTGGGCGTATAAACCATGTAAAAGTTTGCTTGGAGCATATTGACACGAACAAGAATCCCGTAAGGCTGTGATAGCGGCGGAGGAGGCAGCAATTCTTTCGCAGCATAATGATTGGGTTTTCGGAAATCAAAAATTATATTCCGGCGGTACATGCGGATTTGTTCAGTTTGACATACCACAGATATTCGGTGTTGCCGTGAGTGCCTTTTATAGGGCTTTCCATGAGAGCCAAAGACTCTCCTCCATATTTGTCCTTTAAGTTTTCTTCAAAAAAAGTTTGCACAAGCCGTATGGCTTGCTGACGGTGTTCTTCGTTTTTTACAATGCCGTGCGGCACTTGTTTGGGCGTTAATTCAAACTGCGGTTTAATTAAAAAAATAACTTCGCTTTGCGGCGCCATTATCTGAAACAGCGGTTCCATAATCATTTTAAGTGAAATAAAGGACACGTCCACCGCCGCAAACTGCGGCGCTTTGTCAAACAGATCCGCGGTCATGTAGCGCGCATTGGTTTGCGGTTTGAAATGAAAGTTCTTATAACGAAGCATTTCGCTGGCAAGCTGTCCTTTACCAACGTCCACTCCGTACACTTCCCCTGCGCCTGCCTGCAGCATGCAGTCGCTGAATCCGCCCGTTGCCACGCCGATGTCTACGCAAGTTTTATCTTTGACGGAAATATTCCACGTCTTTAATGCGGCTGCTAATTTTAGTCCGCCGCGCGAAACATAGGGACATGATTTTTCTTTTAAGGATAAAACATCTTCTGCCCGTATGCTGCGGTCGGCGCGCGTTTCCGGCTGATTGTTGACCAATACTTCTCCGGCCATGATGGAGGCTTGCGCGCGCGTACGGCTGGGGAAAATCCCCCGCTCTACCAAAGCCATATCCAAGCGCGTTTTTTTATTCGGCATGATCAGTTTCTTCGTTGTTTGCGGCGCCAAGCTCTAAAGGTTCAGCTAACAATTGCTCGCCTTTTTTCTTTAAGGAAGACACTTTGAACTTTACTTCCTGCAATTTTTGCGTCATTTCTTTGGACAAAGCGATGCCTTCTTCAAACAGTTTGACAGAGGCATCCAAGTCCGTTTGTTCTTCTTCCAGCTTGGAGACGATTTCTTCCAAGCGGTTTAATTTGTTTTCAAAATTATTTTTCATTTAACCTCCGCATGTATCATGCCGTCTTTTACCTGAATATAAATGCGCTCCCGTTCTTGGGTCTGATGAACGCGGGAAATAATTTCGCCTTTTGCATTGCGCGTAATACTGTAGCCTCTGCCCAGCACTGCAAACGGGCTGAGTGCGCGGAGTTTGTGTGTGAGCAGTTCCGTGCGGGTTTGCGCGGCGGCGATGTGCTTTTCCATGGCATTTTCCAACTGCAGTGTCAGATCGTCTAGGCGCTGTTCTTTTCCCTGTGTCAGAATTTCCGGTTGCTTGAAGATGCGGCTTCCTGCGGCGGCTTCTACACGGGCTTTGGCGCGTTCATAAAATAAACTGACGGATTGAAACAGACGTTTTTGCAGCTGGATAATATGTTTGTTTACGCCGTCCGTGTTCTGCACCACCAGTTCCGCCGCGGCCGAAGGCGTCGGCGCGCGCAGGTCTGCCACAAAATCGGCTATGGTAAAATCTATTTCATGCCCGACGCAGGAAATGATGGGAATTTTGCTGTGATAAATAGCACGCGCTACCGGTTCTTCATTAAAAGCCCATAAATCTTCCATGCTTCCGCCGCCGCGTCCCACCAAAAGGACGTCAGGCGCAGGTGTTATTTTATTCAAGTCGGCTATGGCTTGTGCAATTTGTCCGGCCGCTTCTTCTCCCTGCACTAGGGTAGGCGCGAGAATGACTTCCACGTTTGGACTCCGGCGGCGCAAAACAGACAGAATATCCCGTATGGCTGCGCCGGAGGCGGAAGTTACCACCCCAATCCGCCGCGGGAAAGCCGGCAGCGGCTTTTTATGTCTTTCGTCAAAAAGTCCTTCCGCCTGTAATTTTTGTTTGAGTTTTTCAAATTCCAAAAACAGTTTTCCCTTATGCAGTGTTTCTGCATTTTTTACGATAATTTGATATTTGCCTTGTTTGGGATAGCAGGATAAATCGCCAAAGACGCGGACTTGCAACCCTTCCTGCAGCTCTAGTCCGTTTTTGCGTGCGTCCCATTTGAACATAACGGCGGACATCAGTGCATGGGCGTCTTTGAGATTGAAATACAAATGCCCGCTATCGGCTTCGCGCAATTGGCCTATTTCTCCTTCTACAAACACACCGCTGAATACGCCCTCCATCATTTGTTTTATGGCGGTGCTAATGGCGGAAACGGTAAAAACTTGTCCTCTAAAAGGTGCTTCGGGCAGCATGGTTTATTTGTCTTTTTTGGGATTATTGGGCGGAGGGGTGTTTTCTCCGCGCACTTTACGCCAACGCTCAATCAGCGGAGCTTCTTTTCCCTGATTGGTCGGATGGAAAAAATGGACGGGTTCGGGCATATATTGCTGTTTTACGTAATGGTTCGGAAAGTCGTGCGCGTATTTGTAGCCTATGTTTTTCATGCCGGAACGCAAATGGTCCGGCACGCGGCGCAGTCTGCCCTCGCGCACTTCTTTCAGTGCGGCATCTATAGCTAAATAGGCGGAGTTGCTTTTGGGCGCGCAAGCCACATATATGGCCGCATGCGCCAAAGGGATGCGTACTTCCGGCATGCCCAGCACTTCGGCGGCTTTGAACGCGGCTTGGGCGATCATCAGGGCGGCCGGTTCGGCCAAGCCGACGTCTTCGCTGGCACAAATTAAAATGCGGCGTGCAATAAAACGCGGATCTTCACCGCTTTCCAGCATGCGCGCCAGCCAGTATACAGCCGCATCCGGATCAGAGCCGCGCATGGATTTGATAAAGGCGGAAATAATGTCATAATGTTCGTCGCCTTTTTTGTCGTAATTCAGATGACGTTTTTGTATGCACTCCTGTGCAATGGCCAAATCTACGTTTTTTATACCTTTTTTGTCCGGCTCCGTAGTCAGAACGGCGATTTCCAATGCATTTAATAATTTCCGTCCGTCTCCGTTGGCCTGAATGACGAAATAGCGGGCGGCGTCTTCAGTCAAAGCTACATTTTCTTTTTGAGCGGCGCGAGTCAGTATTTTATGCAAATCCGCTTCCGCCAGCGGTTTGAATTCAAAAACGGAAAAGCGCGACAGCAAAGCATTGTTAATGTAAAAATACGGGTTTTCCGTGGTAATACCAATCAGAATGATCTCTCCTCGCTCTACGCTGGGCAGCAGAACGTCCTGCTGGGTTTTGTTGAAATGATGTATTTCGTCCAAAATAACCAGCGTGCGCCGCTCTGTAAAAGACGGTGTCCGCAAACGTTCTTTGGCTTCTGCCAATACTTTTTTTAAGTCAGCCACGCCGGCCGCCGCGGCATTTAATTCCACCACGCATGCCTGTGTGCGGCTGGCCACATAGCGTGCGGTGGCCGTTTTGCCGCAGCCCGGGGGACCAAAAAATACGGCGGATTTAAGCGTATCCGTTTCCAACAGGCGGCGAAGCATTTTGCCTTTTCCGAGCAAATGCGGCTGTCCGGCAAAGTCTTCTATTTTTTTGGGCGCTTGGCGCGCGGCCAACGGCATAAATGTTTCGTCTGGCATATTATTTTTGCGTTGTGCTGAGCGTGCTTTGCAGTTTGGCAATCAATTTATCCATTTGAGCCAAGTCTTCTTTCTGTTTACCGCCGTCTGTCAGCCCTTTCAGGTAAGCTTCGGCGGCAAACTCCAAGGCCGTAATCAGCGCTTGTTTTAATGTGTCTATAATATCCTCTTCCTCTTGCAGGCGGTGCATTTCTTTTTCCACCTTGGAGGCCAAGTCCGACACTTCCACATACCCTAAATCTCTTATTCCCACTTCCAAGGGAATGCCCTTTATTTCAATGCTGAACGTATTTTTCGGCATAAAGTTTCCTTAAGGCAAAGAGTTTTGTTTTTCCTGTGCCCGCGCTATTTCTTTATCGATGCGCATTTGCATTTTTTTCAGCACGGAGACGGTATTCTTTTTCCACTCGCGCAGGGCTTTCAGTTCCTTTTCCGTTTCTTTCAGACGCAGAATTTGTTCTTCCTGCTGGCGCAGTCTGTGTCGGAGGGATAAGGATTCTTTTTCCAGATTCTCCATGCGCGCCGCCGTCTGAGAAATCAGCAAGTCCAGCTGCTTGAGTCGGTCGTTCATATTATCTTAATTCCGCTCCCGTTTTTGCTTTTAGGTTTTCCAACAGCGTTTCAAATGCGGCGTCGGTTTCCGCGTCTTTTAAGGTACGGTCCGGCGCGGAAAAAGCCAGCGTAAACGTTACGCTTTTTTTACCGAGAGGGAGCCGCTCTCCCTCATATACGTCAATCAAGTCAAAATGCAAATTTACCGCCAGCGGCGTGCTTTGCAGCGTTTGTTCAATCAAGGAAAAAGGTACCGCTTTGTCCAGCATGACGGACAAATCTCTTAACGAGGGCGGAAACGCCGTTACCGGACGGACGGGTTTGAACTGTTGGGCAGAAAAGTTTTTTTCCAAGGCTTTGAGGGTAAATTCAAAGGCCCAGATTTCATTTTCTTTTATGCCGTTGTTTTTTAGAGTCAGCGGATGCACGGCACCGAAGATGCCTATTTTTTTACCGTTGGCCAATATGTTCATGCAAATTTTCGGATGCATGTATACGGGCGGCTGTTCCGAAGGAATAAAGGAAACCTGTTCGAATCCTTCCAACAGCGTTTGCATGATTCCCTTTATGAAATAAAAATCCGGCTTTTTTTCTTCTTGAAAGAAAGACCGCCGCGACATTCGTCCGCCCTGTATGCCGGCCACGGCGTATGTTTCCGCTGGAAAGCCTTTTATGAGAGAAAAAGTACGCGTTGCTTCAAACAGCGCCACATCGGTGTTACCGCGGCTTTGGTTGAATGCCGTGTTTTTTAACAGCGCTGGCAGCAAAGTAGGGCGGAGATAGTCCCAGCCTTTTGCCATGGCGTTTTTAATTTTTACGGCATTTTTGGTTTCAAAACCAAAATCTTTGAGTTCTTTTTCGCCCAAAAAATCAATATTTTTGCATTCGCAAAAACCCAACCCCGCCAATCTTTGGCTCAAAAGTTCCAGCAAATCCACCCCTTTTGGATTGTCATTAAACTGCACGAAGGCGCGGCTTTCTCCTGCCGGTATGCAATCAAAACCGGCAAAGCGGGCCGCTTCTTCGGCCAAGTCCCAACGGTGATTTAAGTCTCTTCGATGAGTCGGCGCTTGAAAGGTCCACGGTTCCGCCGCGGCGTCAAAACGAAGCGCCAAGCGGGAAAAAATATCTTGAAGTTTTTCCCGCGCGATGTCGGCGCCCAAAATGCCGTTAATTTGCGCCGGCGTGAATTTCACAATAGGATTTTGATAAGGGAGCGGATATACGTCGCGTATTTTTGAGGGAGTCCCTCCGCAACAGGCCACGAACAGTTCTGTAGCTCGTTTTAGGGCCAACTCCGTCATTCCTATGTCGGCTCCTCGTTCAAACCGTTGGGAAGAATCGGAAGAAATTTCGTATTTTTTGGAGGTTTTGTTGACGGTCGGTGCGTCAAAATACGCCGATTCTATAAAAATATCGGTCGTATTTTCCTGAATACCCGAATTGGCTCCGCCCATAATACCGGCCAGCGCGGTGGCTTTTTCTTTGTCGCCTATCATTAAGGCTTCTTCATCCAAAGAGAGCGTTCTCCCGTCCAAAAGGGTAAATTTCTCGCCTTTTTCGGCGCGGCGTACGACGATGGTGTCGCCGTTTATTTCTTTGCGGTCAAAGGCGTGCAAGGGCTGTCCCAGTTCAAACATCACGTAATTGGTAATGTCCACCAAAGCATTTTTCGGATTCAGCCCCATAGCGATGAGGCGTTCTTGGATAATCGGGGAAGATTCTGCGTTTTTGACACCGCATATCATGCGGCCCGTGTAGCGCGGACAGGCTTGCGTGTCCCGTATATCAACCTGCAGGCTTTCTCCCTCTCCTTCATATTCTTTCGGAGAGAGATTTTTGAGAGGTTTATTGAGCAGTACCGACAATTCGCGCGCTACGCCCAAATGAGACATTAAATCAGGGCGGTTAGAAGTAATTTCCAAATCAAACAGCGCGTCCGCTTTTCCAAACAGCGTGCGGACGTCCGTTCCCAGCGGGATCTGCTCGTCCAGTACCAAGATGCCGCGTGCGCGCGTATTTGTCAGGCCCAGCTCATCGGAAGAACAAATCATCCCCTCACTGACGATTCCGCGTATTTTTGCCGGTCCAAGAACAGTTTTCCCCAACCGTGCGCCCACGCGCGCCAACGGCACTTTTTGCCCTACGGCGACATTCGGCGCTCCGCACACGACGCGCTGCGTGCGGCCGTTTCCCAAATCCAAATCCACCAAATGCAGGTGATCGGAATTTGGATGGTTTTCAATGCCGGTAATTTGCGCGACGCTGACTCCTTCAAAGTCCGCGCCCTTTTTTTCTATGGAGGCGACTTCTATGCCCAGCGATGTTAATTTTTGCGCCAGTTCTTCAGGCGTATAGTCTAAGTCAATAAAATCTTTCAGCCAACTGTACAATATCTTCATAGCGTATCCTTAAAATTGATTTAACAGGCGCAAATCGTTTTCGTAAAAAGCGCGAATGTCATTAATATTCATCATCATCATGGCCAGCCGTTCCACTCCCATGCCAAAGGCGTAACCGCTGTACTTTTCCGGATCAATGCCGCAATTTTTAAGCACGTTCGGATGTACGACGCCCGCTCCCAACATTTCTATCCAGCCGCTGCCTTTGCAGACGGGACATCCTTTGCCCGCACAGAAGACGCATTTTACGTCCACTTCCGCACTGGGTTCAGTAAAAGGAAAAAAAGATGGGCGAAAACGTATTTCCGTTTTATCTCCCAACAGTCCTTTCATAAAGGCGGATAAATCCCGTTTCAAATCGGCCATGCTGACATTTTTATCCACATATAATCCCTCAATTTGGTGAAACACGGGGCTGTGCGTGGCGTCCAAACTGTCATTGCGGAATACGCGTCCCGGGGCCATAATGCGCAGCGGCGGCTGATGTTTTTCCATATAGCGGCTTTGTACGTTGGACGTATGTGTACGCAGCACCATGGAAACGGGACTGCCCGTTTGGGCAAAGAACGTATCTTGTGCGTCGCGTGCGGGATGGTGTTTAGGAATATTTAACATGTCAAAGTTGTGTTTTTCATCTTCTACCCAAGGACCTTCGGCCCACGTGAAGCCCAGTTTGGACAGGATGTCCGTCATGCGTTTTTGTGCAACTGACAAGGGGTGCCGTTTGCCACAGGGGACGGGGCGTGCGGGTAAGGTCAGATCTAAATCCACGCGGTTTAACTGTTCGTTGAGTTCTTTGGTTTGCAGCGCGGCCGTTTTTTCTTCAATAGCCTGTGTCAGCGTATTCTTTAAGGCATTGCCCAGCGGGCCGGCGGTTTTTTTATCTTCTATGGAAAAATCTTTAAGATTTTTCAAAAGTTCGGTCAATGCGCCTTTGCGGCCCAAAGCGGCCACACGCAATTCTTCCACGGAAGCCACATCGGCGGCGGAAGTGATTTTTTCGGTATATTCGCGCTGGATTTGCGCGCAGTTTTCTTTGAATTCCTGTAAAGTCATATGTAAATATATTTTACTTTATTATAACGTATTGGCGGATAAAATTAAGACGTTTTGTTAGATTTTGACTTTATGCATTAAAAACGGCACCATATATGAACTGAAGAACCAGCATGAGGACAAGGAAACAGCTCCCGTGTGTTTTTAGGTGATGAAACGAAGGCTAAGAAACAAAAAAACAAAACGGGAGTTTTGCGGAGTTTATGGTTGTGCGGCGCCATGCAATGTCGTCCGCCATGAAAAATCAGTTGGCGAGTTTCTTCGGAGAGTTTTTTGGGCGTGCTTTCGTTTAGGCTTGCATAGCCTGTTTGACGTCCGTTCCCATGGGTGTGGGGGATCCGTTTTTGTCTACGCATACCAACGTGGTTTTCCCCTTGGTACACAAGCGGCCGTTTTGGTTGGTAATGATATTTTCAAAAACGATTTTAATGTCAGAAATCTCCAATACTTTGGTGCTTACGTCTATTACGTCGCCGTACCGGACGGGAAATTTGTATTCCGTTTCTTGCCGTGCCACGACGAAGTATTGTCCCCGCTGCATTAGCGTCGGCACGGAAAACCCTTTTTCGGCCATATATAAAGTTCGGGCTTCTTCAAAAAATTTCAGATAGTTGGCGTAATATACGACGCCTCCGCAATCCGTATCATGATAAAAAATGGTTTTTTTCATAATTATTCCCCAATGATTTTAATTAAAACGCGTTTGTTCCGTTGACCGTCAAATTCTCCATAAAAGATGGTTTCCCACGGGCCGAAATCCAACCGCCCTTCCGTTACGGCTACCACTACTTCGCGTCCCAACAGCGTGCGTTTTAGGTGGGCGTCTGCGTTGTCTTCTCCAGTCAAATGATGCTGGTACTTGTCTGCTCCGTACGGGGCCAGCGTTTCAACCCATTTCAAAAAATCGGCGTGCAATCCGCGTTCATTGTCGTTAATGAAGACGGATGAAGTAATGTGCATGGAGTTAACGAGACAAAGTCCCTCGCGTATGCCGCTTTTTTGCAGCGCGGCTTCCACTTGCGGCGTGATATTAACAATATCGTATCGTTTGTCGGTGCAAATGGTTAAATATTGTGTGTGGGATTTCATATCTAAACTATAGCAAATCCTTCGCGTTTTGCCCAAGCCGGACGTGCTTGCACACAGCTGTTTTTTTGTTACAATATCCATATGGATAAAGAAAGACTGATGGCTCTTTTGCGCAATCCCAAAAAATTCCGCAAAAATGCCGAACAACAAAATGCATCGGCGCAAAACACCGCCGGCGAAACAAAAAGCCAAACGCATCGTCTGTCCGTTATTGCGGCGGGTGCCGTGGCGGCTTTGTTGCTTATAACGCTTTTGATTATTTCCACCTCCAGCAATCGCGCCGAAAATATTTCTGCTTCGCTGGACCCGTCCACTCTGAAGGGCTTGGCCGTGGATGCGGAATATGATCCAGACGCGGGTTTGCGTTATGTACAGGTGTCTGAAGGGCAGGATCGCAACGTCATTGTGCCGGAATTGGGAACGACGCTGCCTGTTATCAGCCGTTACAATTACCGCGCCATGACGCCAAAGCGATATGGCGTTATAGGCGAAGCTCCCTATGCTCTGACAATTAACGTGTCTTCCAACATGACCGATCCGCAGCTGTTGCGTTATTTGTTTGACCAAGAAACTACTGCGGAAAAATTTTTGGCGCGTCCCGATGTCGCTCCTGTGCTGCAAGATCCGGCGGCTTTGGCAGCTTTGGCGGCGGATCAAGCCAAAACGCAAGCTTTTTTTGCCAATGAAACCGTAAAGCAAGTTTTGGCTTCTCCCACAGTGCTTGAAGCGTTGGCCGGAAGCCGGCTGTTTTCCAGTCTGCTGATCAGCAAAGCGGTTAAATACTATAGGGACCGGCCCGCAGAGGCGGCCCGCCTGATTAACGCCAATCCTGCGTTGGCGGCATTGAAGCAAAACGCTTCCGTACGCAAAGTCGTATCCGAAAACGCGTACTTAAAAGATATTGCGCCTACACTTTTAAGATAAAATTTGCTATAATTTTTTTACGGCAAGAATTTATGCGGGCGTGGTTCAATGGTAGAACACGACCTTGCCAAGGTTGAGACGAGGGTTCGATTCCCTTCGCCCGCTCCATTTAGAGGCTTCGGAAACGAGGCCTTTTTTATGCGATAAACCGGCTCGCATGGAATATGCGGGCCGGTTTTATTGTCTTTTCGGAGGGACAAGACCGCGCTCATACAAAGCGGGTGATCCCGTCCAAATACGCGGACATAATTTTGCGGAAACTTATTCTTCCTCGTCTTTGATGTACCTGAGAAATACGGGTTGAAAAATCAGCGGAAGAACTTAATGGAATTAGGCAAAATGACGTCTTCCATGGTGCTTAAGGCATAGGAATCCGTCATGCCGGCGATATAGTCGGTAATAATATCGTCGCGCAAACTTTCGTCTTCATGATAAGCCTTGGTCATGGACGCCATATAATTGGCAAAATTGGTGGCGGTCTGTTTGCCTTCGTGTTCATAAGCGGTGTAATCAAACTTATAACGTTCAAAAATGGTGCGGAAATAATCAAACAAATCGGCGATACATTTGTCTATGGTTTCTTTGCGCTGACGCATTTGTTCGTTGTGGTAAATGCGGGCATAATTGAAATTGCGCAATTCAGAAATAATATCCGTTTTTTCGGGCGAAAAACCGATATAGTCTTTGTCTCTGGAATGCTCTATTAAATCCAATGTCAGCGTATTAATAATTTCTCCGTTGGACGCGCCGATTTCTTTCTGCACGATTTGAGGAATGTCTCCGGTCGTAATCAAGCCGGCTTTTATGGCGTCTTCTATATCACGGCCCAGATAAGCGATTTTATCGGATACGCGGACAATGCATCCCTCATACGTGGTGGGCAGACAACGGCGGCTTTGTATATCGTCTAAGTTGTTGGGTTCTTGTGCGGGGCGCAGTTCATGGGTGGCAAAGTCTTCCCCGCAGTGGCAGATGATGCCGTCTTTTACGGCATACGTTAAATTCAGTCCTTCTCCATAATTGGCCAAATGTTCCACCACGCGGTAGCTGTTAATTTCGTGCAAAAAGGGTTTGGGTTTTATGCAGGCTGCCAATGCGCGTTCTCCTTCGTGTCCAAAAGGCGCATGTCCAATGTCATGGCCCAACCCCACGGCGTAAGCCAAATCCTGATCCAGCTGCCAATTGCCGCTTTGGTTTAATCCGCGGCATATGGCGGCGGCGATGGTAGCCACATGCAGGACGTGTTCTATCCGTGTACAAATATGATCATTGTCCGGCGCAAAAAATACTTGCGTTTTATGCTTCAGACGCCGGAAAGGCAGAGAATGAATGATTTTCGTTTGGTCTCGGAAATATTCCCCGCGCACATCTGTTTGTTGCGGACGGGTCCGTTTGAAATAAATTTCATGGGACAGCGGATTTTTATTCATAAATTTATGATACCATATATGAAAGGTTTTACATCTTGTCAGAATATATATGAAACAAAAAATTGCTGTATATCAGGGGACTTTTGATCCTTTTACCAGCGGTCATTTGCATATTTTGCAGGCCGCGCGCGGTATGTTTGACGAAGTGGTGGTTCTTCTGCTGGACAATCCCGCCAAACGACCCTTGTTTTCCGTGCAGGAAAGAACGGAAATGATAGTCCAAACCATACAAGAAACCTCTTTAAGCGGTGTGCGTGTGGAAAGTGATGGAGGACTTCTGGCCGATTATATGCGGCGGCATGAATTAATCTATTGCGTGCGCGGCGTGCGCAACGCGCGCGATGCGGATTTTGAAATGGAAAATCATCGCTTAAGCCGCATTTTTTATCCGTCTTTGCAAACCATATTGATTCCTTGCGAGGCGTCTTTTTCTTTGGTCAGTTCTTCTTCCTTAAAAGCGGCCTGTTCCGTTGGACGTATGCCGGCGGCTTGGGCACCTCTTTGCGTGCGCAAGAGACTGGAAAAAAAATATCCTTCTCTTGTGTTTTTTTAGCATTGACTCCGGAGAATAGGACTTTAGGCCTACCTAAAAGGTGGGCCTTTTTTCTTCGGAAGAAAACATCTTTTTTTCATATAATATATATGGAGACGGACAAAAGGAGCTGTGATTATGGCCTGCGCACAACTGTGTAAAAAGCGTTGGGGCCTGTCGGCGGAACGAGCAATTCTGCGGACGGGGCGTGAGGCCGTTTTTATGAAATGTTTTGAAGGTTTTTGCCGTCAAAGCTTGGTGGCAGCTCTTTTTTATCATTTTTTCGCTTTTACAGTAGACCGTTCCCTTTATATAAATAGGGCCAAAAGTCAAAAAATAATAGGACTTTTGGCCCTTTTTTTTGTGTTGTCAAACACGCAGAATATCAATAAGAGGAAAATATGAAAAAATTATTGGCTGGCTTTTTATCTTTTGTTATATTTCTGACCAGTGTGCTGCCGTCTTATGCGCAAGGGATGGAGGGGTTGGCGCGTCAACGGGTGCGGGTGCCGTATGCTGTTATGGAGGGGGAAGGGAGATTAACGGTACAGCGCATAGAGGAGGCCATACGCGAAGCGGTGCAGGCTGGGCGCGGTAGCGATGGGGTATCGTTGGGGGTACGCAAGATTTTGGAGGTAAAAGCGGCGGA
>CALUXG010000035.1 GCA_944324685.1 uncultured Elusimicrobiales bacterium | reverse complement strand
GCCAACAGAAAACCGCTGGATGCGCCGAAAATATCCATAATAAGCCCTGCCGCATAGGAAAGAAGGGCTTGTAAAACAACGGCCAAGGCCATAAGAAAAGCCAAAGCACGACCGAGTTTTTGCGGAGGTACGCGGTGCATAAAAGAAGTATTTAACAATACCCGCAGCGCCGCTATGGCAACTCCCGCCGTAAAAACACAGCCGAAAAATCCCGCCGTGTTTTTGTTGATATAAAACAGTCCCATAGCCGCCGCCGAAACGGCAAATAAAAGGTATTGCCACCGCGTTGTTTTGGAAGAGGGAATGAGTTTGGCCGCATATATGCCGGCCAATAAAGCGCCCAGCGCAAAAAGCATATCCGCCGTACCGTATACCAGCGCATCCTGCTTCAGCGTAAACTGGACATAACCGGGAATAATAACATTGGAAACCGATATGATTACCGTTGGCATAAATACGGCCAGTCCGTATAGAAACAATTTTTTGTCATGCCACAGATAGGAGATGCCTTCTGTTAAGTTTTTCCATAATCCTTCCGAGGGAGGACTGGGACAGTCAAACGCATTTTTCGCCCGTTGGAACAGACAGGCTCCCGCCCAGCAAAACGCACTTCCCGTCCCCATCAGCACATGAAATCCCAGCGTTTGGTAGGACACGGCCGTCAGCAGGGCCGCCGTCATAGCGCCCAACTGCAGCGTGATTTCTATGACGGAATTGCCGCGCGCCAATTGATTTGGCGGCAATACGGCTGGTACGGCGCCGCGGGAGGCGGTGGTAAAAACAACCATGCAAGGCATGTTCAGAAACGCCAGCATCCAAATAATCCACAAAGCCGGAGTGCCGGCGGCATATAACAAGGCGCTCAGTGCAAACAAAGCTCCTTGTCCCCAACAGGCATATTTCATGACAGCCGTTTTGCTTTTATGATCAATCAATGCGCCGCAGGCCGCCAGCGTAATAAACGCAGAGAACAGGGACAATGCGCTGTAAATACCTAATATCTCGTTTTGGCGCGTGGAATGTATCACAAACCAAGCCACCCCCACCACGCCTACATTCATGCCTATGCCCGCCAGTGCATTGGCGGTAAAAAACAGTCCTAATTTGCCGCTGAACAAAGTTTTATTTGCCACGGAGTTTTCCTTTTTGGCTGATTATGCGCGCAATAATTTCCAACGCGCTGCCGCGCATGAGAAAATCATGGCGCGAATGTATGGCGACAATTTGCAGCTGCGGTATGTATTTCTTCAGCCCGTTGTCTTTTTTGGCTATATGCTGTTTTTGAAATTTCAGCAAAGCCCGCGCCATATCGGGATTAATGTCTTTGGCGGGGGGATCGGGCCGCGTGGCTTTGAACAAAACGGTTTTGCCCCCATAGGGACGGGGTTTGAAAGCAAACATGTCTTCAAAAACCGCTTTGCTGTTTTCCAGCAATTTGTCCACCAGTCCCAATTTTTTGAATCGGGCGAACAACGGATCATTATTCAAATAACCGTGAAAAAACGAAGTGCCTAAAAGCCGCATATTCAGCTCTTGTTCTTCTTGGCTGTGTTCCAGCAGCGGATCCAGCAAAAACAGCCAAGGCACTTCTTCACCAGCGCTTTCCAGCTGTGCCGCTATTTCGTACGCCACGGCCGCTCCAAAAGACCAACCTCCTAAATTATAAGGTCCTTTGGGCTGAATGCGGCGGATATATTTGATATAACGTTTGGCCAACTCGGGTATGCCGCGTATGACGCCTTCATCACTAAAAATATTGTGCGGCTCCACGGCATAAAAAGGCTGGTCCGGCGGTAATTTGGCCGCCAGCGGCACATATGCTTCCGAACCGGCATTGGCCGTATGAATAAAAATCAGCGGAGTTTTGTTTCCTTGCGTATTAAAGGCATGTACCATGGGAAAGCTGTTGTGGCTTTCCAGATATTGCGCCTGTGCACGCAGCGTGGGATACTTGAAAATCAGCGCGGGAGAAATATGTTCGCGGAAAACTTCCCGTATGCGCAGGGACAATTCCGTGGAACGAAGCGACGTACCGCCCAAATCAAAAAAATTGTCGTCGCGGCCGATTTTGGCTGCCTCCATATTCAGCAGCTGTGCCCAGATATACATGAGTTCTTTTTCAATGCGTCCTTGCGGGGCAACATATTTAATGGTGCGCAGGGAGGATAAATCCGGCTCGGGCAGGGAACGGCGGTCCACTTTTCCGTTGGGATTTAAGGGAATCTGAGACAACGGTATGAAGAAAGCCGGTATCATATAGGGGGGCAAAGCGTCTTCCAAAAAACGTTTCAGCGCAGGAATATCCAAATCAACGTCCGACACAACGTAAGCGGCGATGTATTTGTGTCCGCTTTTGTCGTCCCGTGCAATGACAGTGGTGTCTTTAACGTGCGGAAATTTCCGTATTTGCAGCTCTATTTCTCCCAATTCTATGCGAAAGCCGCGTATTTTGACCTGTCCGTCCTTGCGGCCCAAAAACTCCAGTATGCCGTTTGGCGCGTAACGGGCAAAGTCTCCCGTACGGTACATTCTTTCAAATCCGCGTTCTTGGCTGAACGGATTGGGAATGAATTTTTCCGATGAAAGTTTTGGCTGGTTCAGATATCCTCGGGCTACGTTGGGGCCGGCTATACACAGCTCTCCAAATGTGCCCGCCGGCGCCAGTTTGCCCGCTTTGTCCAAAATATACACGGAACAATTTTCGGCCGGACGGCCGATGGGGACACGGTCATAGAGTTTGTCCACCGGAAAACAAGAAGCGTATACCGTGCATTCGGTAGGGCCGTATGCGTTGACCAGTTTATACTTTTTGGGCGGCCGGACGGAAGGCAGCGTTTCGCCTCCCACAATCAAATAACGCAGCGATGTTTTTTTTATGTTTTTTATAAATTGGTATCCCAGCTGCGTCGTAAGCAACGTACCGCTGATACCGTGCTGCATATAATAATCATTCAGTGCGGTTAAATCAAAACGTATGTCCTGTGCAATGATATGCACGCATCCGCCTGCCGTCAGGGTAGGATAAAAATCCATAATGCAGGCGTCAAAGCCTAAGCCCGCGGAAGAGGCTATTCTGTCTTTATATGTCAAACGGAAAAGCTTGCGGTGTCCTTGGCAGAAGACGGCCAAGTTTTGATGCGTCAGTGCCACCCCTTTGGGATTGCCGGTGGTGCCGGACGTATAAAGCACCACGAAATCATCCGTTAAGTCCGGCTTCTGTGTTTCTCCGCTCCGGCGGCGTATCTTTTGCAAGAGTTGGTTGGGAGTAAAAGCAGGGACCTCTTTTGCCAGCGGCAGGAATTCTTCATCACATATCACCAGTTTAACCTGCGCGTCTTTTAACATGAATTGAATGCGTTCTTCCGGATGGGAGCTGTCCAGCGGCACATAGGCCGCTCCTGCTTTTAATATGCCCAGTGCATACACCAGCAGCATTTCGCTCCGCTGGACCAAAATGCCCGCCTTGTCTCCGCGTCTAAGCCCTTGATCCGCCAAAAAGGAGGCGATGTGGTCGGAGGCTTCATTGAGTTGTTGGTACGTCAGGCTTCGTCCCGCGTATGCTACGGCGGGCCGAGACGCATGCCGCTGCGCCGTTTGGCGAAATTCATCTATAAACGTACGTTTTGGCAGAGGGGTGCGTTTTCCGGCAAAACCGACAAGGATTTGATGCCGCTGCGCCGGCGGCAATTCCATCAGTTCTTTCAGCGTGGTGCCGGCTTGATTTGTTTCCAATATTTGTTCCAGCATTTTCTTGAACAATTCCAATATGCCCGTGATGATTTCATCATCATAGAGTATGCGGGAATACGAAACGGAAAGGTTGAATTCTTTGCTTCCGCGCAGAATTTCCAGCTGCATATCCGTTTGCGTGGCTTGGCGCATTTGCAAGAAATCCACCTTGATTTCCGGAGTGGAAAAAGGCGGTATTTCCGGCCGGTAGTTTACAATTACGTCAAACAGGGGTTTGCGCGAAAGGTCCCGCCGAGGAGCCAGCGTGGGGACCAAATACTCCAAAGGACAGGTCTGATTGGCCACGGCCTGCTTAAATACTTCGTTAGAACGATGCAGATATTGCTGCAGTGTCAGATCAGCTTGCGGCTTAAAACGTATGGGAACGGCGTTGGCGAACATGCCAAAAATATTTTTGCTCTGGGGATGGCTTCTGCCGTTCATAACCGCTCCCAAAACAAAATCTTCGCTGGCGGAATATTTGGCCAGCGCCGCCGCCGACAAAGCCATGAAAAACAAGGAAGCCGGCACGCCTAATTTTTTGGCTGCTGCATTGACTTTGCCAACGGGAAAAACATAAGACTTGCTGACTTGTGTGGCGTAGGGCAGTATTTCCGGCCGCACGCCGTGCAGCGGCATTTCGTTTTCTGGTACGCCGTCTTTGAACATGTCTAGAAAAAAGCGGGCTTTGTCTTTATAATCGGGATATTGCTGCTGCCACAACGCATAGTCCAAAAAATCTTCTTCTTCCAAACGAAACTTTTTGGCGCGTCGGTTTTTATACAGTTTCCACAATTCTTCAATGCTGCTGATAATAGCTGCTCCATCGGTGATAATATGATGGGCGTTAATATGAAAGACATATTCTTTTGCACCGGTTTTGAACAGGTAAAACCGGTACAGCGGCGGAACGGAAATGTCATACGGAGCGTTGAACTGTTCTATGTTTTTTAACGCCTGTTCAAACGAACAGCTGACCGTATGCAGTTTTACGGGCAGAGCGTCTGCCAGCTTGTGGACGAGTTTGCCGTTTTCTTCCGGATAAAAAGAACGGAACATGCGGTAGCGTTCCACCCAGATTTTTAATGCTTCTTTCAAACGCCGCACGTCCAATTGTCCGGTAATCTTAAAAGCGAATTTAATATTGTAGGCCGTGGACTGCGGCTCCATGCGCTGTTCGGCGGCCATTTGTCTTTCGATGGCGGTCAGCGGCCAAGAGGCGCGGGGTTGGCTTTTTCCGAAAGAATGGGTCAGCGCATTGTTTTTTTTGTCTATAAACCACAAAGAACCGTCATCGTTGACCAAAGCGAAGTCTCCCGTTTTGTACAAAAACGGATACATCGGCGTATACGGATGGGCAATGGAACTGTAAAACGGATTGGGTATAAAGTTTTCTTTTTTGATTCCCGCTAGCAGGTCCGGTTTTTTTGCCAAATACGCTCCTGTAACGCATATTTCTCCTTTCTCTCCGCTTTGACAGGGAAGCAGTTCGTCATTTAACACGTACAGCTGGCTGTTTTTATAATTCATGTAACCCAAATGATAGCCGTTTAATGCTTGTTCCACTTCGGTTTGCGGATATACTTTTTCTTTCAAGCGGCCCAGCAGCAATGTTTCGGCCGGCGTCAGACTTTTGCCTTCTTCTTTCCACAGCAGTCCGCTGCGGCATTTTTCCAAAAAACGGCATAAGTTGTAATCTCTCAGCAGATCCAACTCCGTATCCGCCATGAGCAAGCAGTCCCCTGGCTTGGAAGGCATATCTACGGTTTTTCTTAGATGTTTGGTGATTTTTAATGTATTAAAATTGGACGTAACATAAGATTTCAAAAGGGGCAAAGTCGTCTCTGCGGTAACGCATTCTATCGGGGCGTCTTTTTCCGATATAAAAAACTTTGCCATAAAATGCTTCTTGGGTTTGTAGATTTTTTTGGCGTTTTTTTGATGGGCTTTAGGATCCAGATAAGCGTCTAAAGACCAGTCTATTAAATTGTATCCCAGCGCTTTATAATATTGCGGCGGCGTACTGCCCATAATGCGCGCCCCCGTTTCCAGCAGGACGGGGCCGTTGTCAGTCAATTTAATTTCGCTGTGAGACGAACACCGCATAATGCCCAAAGCGTCCAATACTTTATAGGTATATTGCACCGCTTGTTTGTAGCGGCCGGATATGTCATGCACCAGTTTGCTGGCTTCGTAAACGGGTACGCCCCCTTGCGTGAGTACTTTGTTGTAGAGCAAAACGTCGGTCAATATATGGCGTCCCTCGCAGGATACGCAGTTTACCACTATTTCATCGCCTTCCACATATTGTTGCAGCAGCAGTTGGTCATTGCGATTGCCGGCGGCGTCGGTTTGGTGCAGGTGTTTATGAAAATACTGAGCGATTTCGTCTTCCGTATGGCAGGAAGCCACTCCGTCTGTTCCCGCGCTTCTGGCGGGTTTAATGATAATGCGCGGATAACGTTTGTGTTTAAACCAAGCAATGGCTTCGTCTACAGATCCCGTGAGAAAAGAATCAATGTGATTTAGTCCTGCCGCGGCCAGCGCTTTTTGCATCAGAAATTTATCCCGTCTGGCCCAAAGCAGATCGGGCGTATTGACCGGCAGCCCCAGCCGCTGCGCCAGTGTTTCCGCTGCCACGACGCCCGTTTCCGTTCCCGGGATAACGGCCGCAAACCGATAAGGTTTCAGTTTGGCGACGGCTTTTTCAAAATCTTCAGGCATTCGCCAGCATTGTTCATAAAGCTCGCCCACTTGCGACTTAATGTATTTGTTCATGAAATCCGGCGTAAAAGACGACAAATTTTCCCAACCGGACGTAATATGATAAGGCTTCATGCCCCGCGCACGGATACGGGCGGCATATTGCGTGCCGGTGGCATATCCGTCTACAATCAAAACGTTCTGGACGGTTTTAGTCATGTTTTTTGATTTCCCACAAATTATAATTGGATTCTTTCCAGCCTATTTTCTTATAAAGGGGCACAACGGAGGTATTGGCTTTGTCTACGTAGAAACGCAGCCCTATAACGTCTGGGCGGCTGTGGTAAAAATCCATGACTGCTTTCCGCAAAGCCTTAAATACGCCGCGCTGGCGATCTTGCGGCAGGACATACAAATCCGTTATCCACATAAAGTTGGCATTGCGCCATGTACTCCATTCAAACACGTACATGATTTGCCCCACCACTTTTTCTCCGTCGCAGGCTAACAAATAAACTCCCTTGCGCTCATCGTCCAAAATGGCCTGCATGCTTTTGCGCAGGCGCGGCAAGTCCAACTTGCGGTTTTCGGTTTCCAGCGCGATACAGCGGTTAAACTCTACCAGTGTGTCCAAATCTTTTTGTTCGGCTTTGCGTATATGAAACATGTATTTCCCCGTAAATAAATATTCTTTAATTATAACTTTTTCCGGCAAATTTTTAATAAGAAAATTTAAGCGGATATTTTTTGATGGGGCGGGTGGGAAAGAGTTATAATAGGTTAAGAAAAATTCTTATTGTCAAAAGGAGCCTGTATGCTGAGTGAAAAATTGCAAAAAGCATTTAACGAACAAATCAATGCGGAATTGTATTCCGAATATTTGTATTTGGCCATGAAGTCCTTTTTTGAGGAAGCCCACCTGAAAGGGGTGGCCAATTGGTTTGACGTGCAAGTTCAGGAAGAACACGCCCATGCGTTGGGATTGTACGATTATGTGCATGAACGCGGCGGCCGCGTGGAGCTCAACGCCATTGCCAAGCCTGTATTGGAGGGAAAAACGCCCGTGGAAATTTTTGAACAGGTAATGCGTCATGAACAGCTGGTAACGTCTAAAATCAATGCTTTGACGGATACGGCGGAGTCAGAAAAAGACCGCGCGGCAGTGTCTTTTTTGGATTGGTATATTAAGGAACAGGTGGAAGAAGAAGCCAATGTGCGTCATTTGTTGTCTTCTTTGAAAATGATAGGCGAAGACCAACACGCTTTGCTGATGTTGGACAGAGAATTGGCCGCCCGCAAATATAATGCCCCCGTTATCGGATAAAGGCTTTCGTTTGCCCAAAGCTCCGCCGGTTTTCAGACCGGCGGAGCTTTGTTTTTGCATAAGGAAAAGAGAGAAAATTCATATGTTTTGACGGTTTTTGCTTAATGAAGTGCTATAATAGCTAATATGAAAGAAAACAATACCGGAACTTATAAATACGATGTGAAAACGGGTAAAGTGGTGCGCGTGTCCAAGGCTGTGCCGTCCTGCGGCAAAAAGTCCCATTCGGGGCCTTGCGGCGGCTGTTGCGGCTGTTGTCATGAACACTGATTCTGTGCCTCTTTCCGCCGCATCATCTTCCGCCGTGCCGGCGCGGCTCAAAGCGGCATTTGTCTTTTCACTGGGCGGCTTATTGGTGGCGCTGCGTACTATTTTTTTGCCGTATATGGCTGCGGCTGCCGTTTTGTTTTTGTGGGCTTTTTACGCCGCATATAAAGTGTTTTTGTCCGCTTTGCCCGAACCGTTTGGATGGGCGTGCGGCCTGTTGATTTTCGCTTGTTATGGTTTGTTGGCTTTGGCGTATGCTTTGGCGGGAGCTTTGCTCAGCGCTTTGCGCGCGGCGGCGGTAAATATAGAGGATTTTTTATATGAACTGTTTGCGGCGTTAAAAGAAAAAGTGCGGACAAAAGTGAACGGCATGCAGGATGGGGTGGCGAAGCAGCAGGCAAAAATTATTTTGGAGAACAGTTTGCGGGAAGTTTTTGTTCCGCTGAAAAATTTACGTTTTTCCAGCGCTCCCGCTTTGGCAGCGGCGGTATTTGTGTCTTTGCTTACTTTTGTGTCTCGTGCGGTATTTATGGCGCGTTTGGCGCGTTTGCCGGAGGCGGCGGTCAGTTTTTCGGTGGTGTTTGCCGGCAGAGCGACGCTTGTGGGCGCTTTAATTTTGAATTTTAGATGGCTTGCCACTTTGTTGTTGTGGTTTTTGTATGCCTTAGGTTTGGGAGTGTTTGTGTTTAATTTGTGGCTGGTGTGGTAATGGGAAAACATAAGATTGTCCTTGTATGGCTTTGTGCTTTTTTTTGTGCGGCGTCTTTGTCTGCACAGACGGCGCGGGCATTGGTTAATCAGGCGCGGCGCGAAGACAATCCCGCCGCCCGCATACGGCTGTTGACCCAAGCCGTCAAAAAAGCGCCTCAATTGGCCACCGCTTGGCATTACCGCGCCGACGCATATCGCATGACGGGCGATTACCGGCAGGCTTTGGCCGATTATACTCGTGCCTTACAATTGACGCCCAATGATCCGTTTCGTTATTATGCCCGTGCATTGGCGTATATGGATGCGGCAGAATATGTTCAGGCGGAAGAAGACTTGACCAAAGCCATTTCTCTAAAGAAAAATTATGCCGATTTCTATTTGGCCCGCGCCAAAGTGTATATGTCTTTGGAAAAATACCAAGCCGCCATTTCTGATTATAAACGTTATTTGGAACGCCAAGAAAAAACCCCCGACGTAGCAATCGGATTGGCCGAGGCGTATTTCGGTGCTTATCAATATCCGGAGGCGGAGGCGGAGCTGGCGCAGTTAATGGCCCGTTATTCCGATAGGGCCGAGGCATACTTTTGGATGGGGCGTATTTATCAAAATACCGGCAGGCCTGATGAAGCGGTGTCTTTTTTCAGCAAAGCCGTCAACCGGAATGCGGACTATGCGCCTGCTTACCGTTACCGCGCTTCCGTATTTAAGGAAATGGGCGAACTGGAAGCCTCTGCCGAGGATTATGGCCGTTTGATAGAGCTGGACCCTCAAGATATTTTTTACAACAGACGCGGCTTGGTTTATGAAGAAATGGGCGAGCTGGAACAGGCTTTGGCCGATTATAACAAAACCATAGAATTGTCTCCCAAATGGCCCATAGGATACACAAACAGAGGCTATGTATATCTAAAACAAAAAAAATACGCCGCTGCCCGCAAGGATTTTGAAACCGCCGTAAAATTAGACGACAGTCTGCCCACCCCGTATATTAACTTGGCGGGCGCATACTGGCTGCAATATAAAGACCGCCGCAATGTGTACCGTAATCTGGAAAAGGCCTTGCAGCGCGGTTTCCGTGATTTTGATGCTCTATACGATATGGACCGTAAAGGATGGATGTTTCAAGACATTAACAAGAC
>CALUXG010000034.1 GCA_944324685.1 uncultured Elusimicrobiales bacterium | reverse complement strand
CCGTCACAATCTTGGACGCATCACGCACCACACCGCCTTTGGCTATGTCACTGTACGCCATCGGCTTCGCTTTCCCTTCCTTGGCCAATACCTTCGTGATCGCCGTCGTTAACGTCGTCTTCCCATGGTCTACGTGTCCTATCGTCCCCACGTTTACGTGCGGCTTAGAACGCGAAAATTTTTCCTTTGCCATTTGTTCAGTTCTCCTGTTTTTAATCTACTGCCATACTGCTGTTGTTTAGTTAATTCCAAAACAAGCTGGGGATGGGAATCGAACCCACGACCTTCTCCTTACCATGGAGATGCTCTACCGGCTGAGCTACCCCAGCATAAAGGCGCATACACGCCAAAAACGTTTGCACCGAGCTGACTCGGGCTTAAAAAAAGCGGGCGATGGGAATCGAACCCACGTGACCAGCTTGGAAGGCTGACGTTCTACCATTGAACTACGCCCGCAAAAAGGACGTCCTGTATATTATACAAAAAATCCAGACTTTGCAAAAGAGATATTCGGCACACATGCAAAACAGCAGGACAATAGCGGATTTAATTTATTATACCAAAAACAGCGGTGTGGAAACGAACCGCTCCAAAAAGACCGCAAAAAAAGCAGCTGCCGCGAAGCAAGCTGCTTATATGCTGATGCAAAAAAGAGGGGAGCCTTGGCCCTTTTACGGGGCATAACCCTAAAAATAGGTTCTCTGTTTGGCTCCCTCAGTTTGAGTATAAACAATCTTTTTATTTTTTTCAAGGCCCTATTTGGACCTATTAAAAGAGAAATTTTTCTCTCGTCTAAAAACTGCAAGAATTTTATTTTTTTGCTATAATATTGACATCCCTATTTTATGGTGCGGTGGCCAAGTGGTAAGGCGTGAGTCTGCAAAACTCATATTCGCGGGTTCGATTCCCGCCCGCACCTTATTATTTTAATACCCCGCTCTTTTCAGAGCGGGGTATTTTTCAAATGTTTCGGGTCAACGTGCCAACGCCTGCGGCTTAGCCCCCATTGTGGTTGGATCATACAACAACACGGCTCCGGCTGCTGTACCCACGCCAACGCCTTTCCAACCGGCTTGTTTCAGCAAGGTCTTGATTGTCTGTTTGCTCCAACGGACGACCGCTTTTGAACCTTGTCTGCCGGCCATCTCTACCAAAGCCAAATGCATCAGCGCGCGGGGAGGGAGATGGTTTATCACTTGTCTGCCGGCCATTTTCACACCCCACCCCATGCCGCGGAATACAACGGCAAACAAATCTCCCAGCGCCACCCATTCGGCGGAAACTTCACACGCCCCCTGCAGCGTTGTACAAACGACATGCCACGGGTAGCCCTTTTTCAGCGTACTATACAATTCTTTTTGCAGGGAAGATTCTTCTTTTTCCCAACCGTTTAACGTGGACGCAAAGTGCAAGGCCATGCCCAAACGCATACCGCTAAGCGGAATATACAAATAATGTATAAAATGGTTTTCTTTATCCGCCGTTAAATAAGAGCGGACAAACCGCTCCATCAGTTCGGAACTCTCCTGCCAGCTGCGCGTATGATACGACAAGAACAATCCTTTTATCAAAGAAGCCAATATAAAGTGTCTCCGGCCATTTACAGAATCGGCAAAATGTCCTTTGCCGTCTGTCCCCGGGGTAACCGCATGCAGATAGAAACTTTCCCCAGTATCTGAAAAACGGTCATTGTATTCGCGTCCTGCTATGGCTCTGCCCACGGGATTCAGCCCTCCGGCGCTGAACATCTGTTTCAAAATTCCGTCTTTGTCTTTCATGGAAAAGAAATTGTTGGCTTGTGCAAAAAGCTGAATGAGTAAGTTTTGGTTGCTGGCGCCCAACCTGTTTTTGACGCCTGTCATTTTATAATCCGCACGGGCATTTTGCAGCCAATCAAATTGACGGATCAGGCTTTCCAAACGCCATTCAAACGCTTCGCGACGCTGCGCCGGCCACACATCATCTTCCGACACGACGGCCAAATTAGCCAATACTTCCGCCGCCCAACCGCGGCGGGCAGAATCGGCGGGACGGCTTGCCAAAGCCACCTGTTCAAAAGCCCAGTCTTCCACCATGCGGTACATATAAGGATTATGCCCCAATGAAACCGCCACCATGGCATAGAAGGAATGCAGCGCAAAATCCGGATCGGCTTCTTGATAATCTCCCAGTCGGCTTAAAACCGCTTTTGCCAATTTATCTTCCCACCCCGTCCCATAATTGCCAGTGGGATATCCGACATATTGGGAAAGAAAAGATAAAGTTCCCGCTTCTTCCACATTCAAGGAACGAATATACTCCTCATCATCCAGCACCGCTGCCAAAGCGGCTCCGTCCACGCTGCCGTAACGGACATATTGTTCCATGATGTGATAGACCGTCATATCGGAACGCCGCGACAGGACGGCCTCTTCCAGCACACGCTGAAAGTTCCCCGCAAAAGCCTGCTCGTCCCGACCAATAGGCAAGAAAGCCTGCGCATAGACGGGTGCGGAAGTGAAAAATACCGCCGCGCTTAAACCCAAAGAAACCGTTTTTTTCCACATATTCATCTTCATATGTATAGTATTTCACAAAAGACATTCTCCAACAAGGGTCTTTAGACCCACACGCTAAGGCCAAAAAGTCCCATTAAACGCCAAAGGCCCGCCAAGGCGGGCCTTTTAGGAAACAAAAGAAACCATACGTCAGCTCAATCCACCGGCACCTCCGGCAAGATTTCATCTTTGTCTTTATCCTGCGGAATGGGAATGCCGCGCAATTTCCAGTTTACCCATGCGCCGAATTCATCCATTAAAATATACGTTACCGGCGTCATCAAAAGCGTAATGAGCAACGATAAAGCTTGACCGCCCACAATGACAATGGCTAAGCTGCGGCGTGATTCGGCGCCTTCGCCGTTGGAAATTAACATGGGCACCATGGCCACCACCAAGGTCAGAGTCGTCATCAAAATAGGACGCAAGCGTACGCGGTTGGCCTGCAAAATGGCGTTGGTGCGGCCATAACCGCGGGCGCGCAGTTGATCGGTATAATCCGTTTGCAAAATGGCGTTTTTGCTGACTACTCCGATAAGCATAAACAAACCCAGCAAACTGAAAATATTCAAGGTTTGCCCCGTAATGAGCAAAGAGAAAATGGCAAACGGAAGCGTCAGAGGCAAAGATACAATAATGGCCACCGGATGGGAGTAGTTTTCAAACTGCGCGGCCAAAATCATATATTTGAATAAGAAAGCCAAGATAAAAGCCATAATAAAGGACTGAAACATACGACCCATTTCTTTGGCGCTGCCGCTGGTGCCGCCGCTGTATTCGCTGGATGCGCCCAAGGAATCATAAGCTTGCTGAATAATGCCCAAAGCGGTGCGTACATCTAATCCGTTTAGATTGGCCTCCACCGTAAGCTGCCGCTGGCGGTTGAAACGGTCAATTTGGTTAGGGCCCAAGCCTTCCTCTATGTCGGCTACACTGTCTAAACGGACAATGGTTTCCTGTCCGTTTACCATGGCGGGCACCATCAGCGCGCTGACGGCTTCTTTACTGTCGCGGTATTCCTCGCCCACACGGATACGCACCTCATAGAGTTCGTCGCCCTCTTTGTATTTGGTCACGTCGTCTTCGCCTCCGACCATAGTACGCAGGGCAGAAGCTATGTCGGTAACGTTTACACCCATATCATGGGCTTTTTCACGGTTAATGACAACGCGATACTCCGGCTTGGACAAATCAACAGACAAATCCAAATCAATAAACCGCGGATCTTGCCTTAATTTAGCCAAAATGGCATTACCGTATTCGGTCAGCTTGTCAATATCCGGACCGGACATTAAAAATTCCACATCTTTGCGTCCACCCGGACCGTCTGAAACGATATAAGAGCTGGTTTTCAGTCCCTCATATTTTTTCATCATTTCACGCGTCAATTCCAAATATTTCAGCGTCGTAATGCCGTGGCGTATGTCGCGGTCCTCCAACTCAAAACGCACATTGCCGCGATTGCTGGGCTGAGAATCGGAAAAGCTGTTGTCCCCGACGCCCGCCGAAAGCAAAACATCTTTCACATAAGGCATACGGCGCACGTCGGTTTCAATTTGCATCAATATCTTTTGAGTATCCGGATAACTGGTTCCCATGGGGGCTTCCACATTGATTTGTATTTTGCCGCTGTCTTCCTGCGGGAAAAACTCTCCGCCCACAATGCGCAGCATGGGAATCATGGATAAAATACACAATACAGAAACAACAACCATCGTCTTGCGGTGATGGATGGACCAGTTTAGCATGGGCAAATACAAATCCGCCAACGTTTCATTAATGCCGTCCACCATTTTGCTTAAGCGGCTGGGGCCCGACTGTTTTTTAAGCATCTTGGCACAAAGCATGGGCGTAAGCGTCAAGGCCACCAACCCCGACAAAGCAATGGCGAACACCACCGTCAAACCGTAACTGCTGACCACGCGGCCGATAATGCCGCTCATGTACGCCAAAGGCAGGAAAATAACCAGAATAGACAGCGTGGTAGCTACCACGGTGGAGGTGATTTCGCGTGAACCGTCCAACGCCGCCACCATGGGAGATTTGTCGTATTTTTCCATATGCCGATAAATATTTTCCAGCATCACGATAGCATCGTCAATAACGATACCCACCGCCACCGTTAACCCCAGCAGCGTCATGGAGTCAATAGTAAAGCCCTTCATGTTCATGAAAATGAACGCGCCTATAATGGAAATCGGCATGGCCAAAAACGCAATAAACGTTGAGCGCAAAGACCCCATAAAGACCAATACCATGACGCCGGCCAAAAGACCGCCCAAAATCAAGTGTTCCAGCACCGTATTCACGGAGGCACGTATGCTGCCGGACTGGTCCATCATTAAAGAAATATTAATATCTTTCGGCAAAGAAGGAGCTATCAAATCCAATTTGTCCTTCACACCCTGAATAACGGCCAGCGTATTCGTACCGGATTGTTTGGTAACTTCCAGCGTTACGGCGCGGCGTCCGTTCAAATAGGTGGATTCGCGGTCATATTCACCGGAATCTTCGGCATAGCCGATGTCGGATACTTTAATAGAGGTGCCGTTTTTGCGCGCAACGAAAATATCATTGAACCCCAGCACGTCGTTCACGCGTCCCAACACGCGCAGCGTATATTCCTGATGCTGCTGCTCCACGCGGCCTCCGGGCACTTCCACGTTTTGGTCTATCAGCGCGTTTTTGACCGCGTTAATGGACAGACCCAAAGAATAGAGTTTGAACGGATTGACGATGACATGCACTTCTCTTTCGCGTCCGCCCACAATGCGCACCGACCCTACGCCGCGGGTATTTTCAATATTTTCTTTAACTCGTTTTTTGGCGATTTCCGTCAGTTCAATAATATCACGATCGCCGGATACGACGATGTTTAATACGGCGATAGCGTCCGCATCCAGTTTCAAAATGATAGGCGCATCCGTACCGTCCGGCAATTCGTTGGTTACCAAATCCACTTTGTCGCGCACTTCCTGCGCGGCGACATCGCGGTCTTTGTCCATATCAAACTTGACCACAACCAAAGACGTTCCCTCGGAACTGGTACTGCTCAGCTCATCAATACCTTCAATTTGATTGACAGATTCTTCTATGATTTTGGTAACGGAAGTTTCAATTTCCTCCGCGCTGGCCCCGGGCAGCGTTGTCTGCACAAGGACATAAGGCACTTCCATGTTTGGAAAAAGCCCCACGCCCATGCCGCTGTACGCCATAAGCCCCAAAATGACAACGGACAACGAACACATGATCGTCAGTACGGGCCGACGAATAAAAAACGAGCTGAAGCCTCCTTTACGAACGGCTTCTCGAACCGCTTGTTTATTATCTTGTTCTTGCATACAAACCCTATTTAATTTCTATTTTGCTGCCGTCTCTGACACCATAGGCGAAAGAAAGTATTTCTTCTCCGGAGGCCAGTCCCTCCGTTATTTCCACATAATCGTTGTTTTCAAATCCCGTGGAAACATTCTGGCGGACAGCGGTTTTGCCGTCCGCGGAAGGGAGGAAAACATAGCTCTGGCCGTCTTCCCCGCTATAAACGCTTTTTTTGGAAACGGAGGGAACATCTTCTTTTTCATCCAACAAAATGTTTACTTTGGCAAACATCCCCGATTTCAGCAAGCCTTTGGAGTTGTCGGCCTTAAATTCCACTTCCACGGCACGGCTCATGGAATCCACCACGGGGCTTAAAATATCCAGCGTCGCTTCAAAATCCTGCCCGGGCAAGGCGTCTACGTTCAACACGGCCTGCTGTCCTTTGTGCAAACTGCCGATATAACGCTCCGGAATATCCACTTCAATGCGTACGGTATTTTGATTGACCACCAAAGCCACCGGAGTGCTGGTGGTAACGTTTTCCCCAGGGTCCAAATATACGCGTCCGACCACCCCCGTAATAGTGGACGGCACCACTACCGGCTCATACACCGCCCCCACTTCATCGCGTTCAATCAGCGAAACCGTTTGATTTCTCTTCACCGCATCTCCTTCCCGCAACACATTGCGCAGCAGTTTGCCCTCCACGCGCGGATACAGCGTCGCTTCTTCCTGCGCTTTAATGCTGCCAGACATCAGCAACTGCTTTGTCAGATTGCGGTTCTGCACCTTTTCAGTCTGGACAATAAATACGTCCATTGGCACGTCTCCTAAAATCTTATCGGACGGATCACGGCGCACAAATACCACCGTCAATACGATAATCACCAGCGCAATAAGCGCGTAATTTAAGTTTCTAATTGTCTTTTTCTTCATACAAATAAACCTCCGCCCCTACGGCATATTTCAAATCAGACAAAGCGATCACGGCGTCATATACGGCCTGTACATATTGCAAATCGGATTCGTTTACATTAGCTGTGGCGTCATTTAACTCCAACCGGCTGGACAAGCCGTTGCGATAGCGAAGCATCTGCGCGTTTAAGTTTTCGCGCGCCTGCTGCACCACGCCGCGCGTGGCTTCAATACGGCTTTTGGCTTCCTCCAAATTCAGCCATGCCTCTTTTACTTCAATGCGGACATTCTTCAGCTGGTTTTGGTATGCGGCTACGGCCTGTTCGTAAGCCAGTTCGCGTTGGGTTACCTGAGAAGTAATCTTAAACCCCTCAAACAGCGGTATGCTCAGCGTTATGCCCGCCGTACTGGCCCAGTAATATTGATTGCTGTGCCGCGGGAAACCGTTTTCCGTATACGCATTATAGCTGTAATCGGCATTTAAGGACAAAATGGGGCTATGGCCGGATTTGGCAATTCTGATATTGTAATGTGCCGCGTCTACCGCCAGTTTTGAGATAATCAGTTCCGGTCTGTATTTAACGGCCAGCGCATATAAATCGTCCAGCGGCGGCGTGGGAGGTACGCGCAAATCTGCGGGGGTCCACGTCAGATAAATGGGATCTTCCGGATCTCGGTTCAAAATCTGGCGCAAATACAAATTCCCCAGTTCAAAATTTTTCTTAGCCTGCATAACCTGCGGTTCAATGTTTTCCACCTGTACTTGTTGGTTCAGCACGTCCAAGTTACTGGACAAACCTTCGCGGTAGCGGGCTTTGGTTTCGGCCAAATGCTGCTTGGCAATATCCAAATATTCTTCTTGCACGCGGATTAACGCCGAAGCGTAAATAATGTCGTAACAAAAAGTTACCACCTGCCGCGTAACGCTGCTCTGCATCTGTTTGAGTTGGTAAAGACCCGTCTGCGCATTTACCTGAGCCAATTTGGAATTATTGCGCACTTGTCCGCCGGACCACAATACATAATTTAAGCCCGCCGAAGCGGTAAACGTATTATTTTGGCCCATTTCTATTAATTGTTCCCCAATAGGCATGCGTCCCTTTTTCAAAGCGCGGCTGTAGCTGCCATCCAGACTGAGCGTCGGATAAAAAGAAGCATTGGCTTCTTTGAGCTGCTGCTCATAGATTTGCATGGTTTTGGTGGCGTTAATAATTTGATAACTGTCTTTAAGCGCAATATCTATGGCTTGTTGAATAGTAATTTTTTCTCCTTCCACTTCGGGCCGTTCCTTAAACAGATCCGAAGCGGGATCTGTAGGAGCCGGAGCCGCTGACAAAACGGTGCAGGCCAGAAAAAGCAAGCCCGATAAAAAAGATGCCCTTTTCATTTACTTTTTATCCCCTTTGTAATAAGCTTTGATTCCCAAAACGATAATTCGCGCCAAGCGATTGACGGATTCTTTATCATAAAAATTTTCCTGTTTCCCCGATACGGCTTCCGGCAAATGCAACTGAACATACGAGCTGAGCATAATTTGCAGCAACACCGCGCGGGAAAGGCGTTCAAAATCTCTCAAGCCTTCTTTCGGAAAACCGGTTTTTTGCGCGGCTTCGGAAAAAATAACATGCATGCGCCCCATTTGGTCGCGCCCGTCATTGATAAATCCTTTTGCTTTATTGCTCAATGCATAAGAAATGGTGCGGGCAATGAATTTGGAATTGCGCGGATCGGCAAAAAAGAAATCCAAATGTCTCTCAAACACCAATGCCAGCAAAGACGCCATATTTGGTTTTTTGGAAAGAGCGGAATCTAAAAACATGTCAAAATTTTTAACATGTTCGTCAATGATAGAAGTACACAAATCCTCTTTGTCCTTAAAATAGTAGTATAAGACGGGCTTTGTAACGTGTACTTTTTCAGCTATTTGGCGCATGGACACGTTTTCTATGCCCTGCTCCGCCATCAGCTTAAAAGCGGCGTCCTTGATGCGGCGGCGCATTTGCTGTTCATGCGAGGTACGGTCTTCTTTGGCGTTTTTCTTCAATAGTTTCATAATGGAATTTTACTTACCGGTAGGTATTTACCAGTATAACAAACTTTCGGGCGTTGTACAAGTCAACATGCAAACGTTTTATCAGCGGAATTCGTTAAAACAGAAAAGCGACAAACAGGCCCGCCGCTCCGGCGCAAAGCAATGCGCCGGCCAGCACCGGCACCAACGCAAAACACAAAGCGCCAAACGCTTTGCCCGCGCCTATCCGTGCGGCACGAGCGGTATTGCGTACGATGAACAATAATCTAAACAACAAAACGACCAACAAAGCCAATGCGGCCAACGGTTTGAACCAAACAACTGCCGACGAAAGCAAGGCAAAACACAAAAGCAAACCGTTGGCAAAGCCGGACAGGCCCATCACCACAAACAAGGCCGACGGGCCGTTGCCCGCGGAAAAGAAGTTTACAAACAAACCCGATAAAGCGGCCCATAAATACCCCAGCGTCAGCTCCAACAGCCAAAAAAACGCAAAACGCCACAATAAGCCCCATGCGGACAATTCTGCGCCGGTCCAAAAGAACACCACCCAACACAGCGCCGCCACGGCATAGCCAGCCGCCGCCGCGCCGAAACGGCGTTCTTCCACCAATGTGCGCATTGTTTGCGCTGGATCTTTGTCATAAGAGAAATAGGCTCTGAAAAGCGTCATCATACAAGCGCTCCCTTAATAAATCCACAAATAAGACACGCGCGGCGTGCTGATGCTTTGCAATTGCTTGGACAAGTTCTTGCTTTCCGCTCCGGAACCGAACGAAAAAATCAGTTCACGCAAGCCCTGTTTTTGACGCGTTAAAATTTTAGGATCTTTTAATCCCGCCAATTCGCCCGCCAGCAGCCGTGCCGTTTCCTCACCGCCGAGTTTATCAATAAACCCCAAATTAAACGCACGCTGTCCCGTAAAAACGCGCCCATCGGTATACTCTTCCAAATCTTCCGGCGTTACATTGGGCCGGCCGGCTTTAACCGCAGCGAAAAATTGGGAATAGGTGTCATTGACCATATCCTGCAACAAAGCTTTTTCCGCGTCCGTCATGGGCCGGTAGGCCGATCCCATATCCTTATATTTGCCGGAAGTAATGGGAGTTACCTGTATCCCCAGTTTGTCAAACAGCCCCACTACATTTCCCGTCTGCATAATTACGCCCACAGAACCGGTAATCGTCCCCGGCTCGGCCACAATTTTGTCTGCAGCCATGGCAATGTAAAAAGCGCCGCTGGCCGCCACATCGCGAAACAGCGCCACCACTTTTTTACCCTGTTCTTTGGCGCTTAAAATTTCGGAATAAATATCCTGCACGGAAGCCACCGTTCCTCCGGGAGAATTAATATCCAGCACAATGGCTTTGACGTTTTTATCCTTAGCCGCCTGCCGAATGTTTCTGGATATATACGAAGCCGAAGACGGCCTAGACCACAGACTCTGATCGTCCGACTCCGCAATAACGCCGCGGATTTTGATCCATGCAATTCCCGCGCCGCCTTCCTTTGCGCCGGAGTTCAAAGACAATACCGGTCTGGCCGACGCCGTTTCCCGCGGGCAGGACATGCCCGGCTTTATCGTCAAATACACGCCGCACGCGGCGGACACGCAAAAAGCCAAAAGCAATATGGAAAACCAAAAATTTCCGCGGCCGGCAGGCTTCTTAGAGGGCGGTTGGGAAGATGCTTCCTGCGGTTGATCTGCAGGAAGGGGCAAGGCGGTTTTTTCATTTTCTTTCAAACGTTTTTCCCAATCTTTCTTAGGCAGATTGCCTGCCGACTCTCCAAAAATCTCTTTCAAATCATCTGTATTTTCTGCCATAAATTTTCCCCTTGCTAGAAATCTCACTTCATTATACCAATTTAATGCTAGAATAAATGAAAGAATACCGCCGCGTAAAGCGGTGCGGGGAGGAATTATGTTCAATGGCGTATATACGGCTCTGGCCACCCCTTTCACGGCCGAGGGAAAAACAGATTTCAAAGCATTGGAACTTTTAATTGAAAGACAAATAGGAGCCGGCATAGACGGCATTGTGCTTTTGGGAACCACTGCCGAGGCGGCCACCATGGATGAAGCGGAAAAAGACGAACTCCTTTGTGCCGCCGTAAAACAAATCAACAAACGCGTTAAAATCATCATTGGAACGGGAACCAACTGCACGCATACCATGCTGCAAAATACCGAAGCGGCCCTTAAACACAACCCCGACGGAGTTTTAATCGTAACGCCCTATTACAATAAACCCAATCCGTCCGGCCTGATTGAACATTTCCGCCGTGCGGGACAATTAGGCGCGCCGATTATCTTATATCACATCCCCGGACGCACGGGACTAAAATTGTCCGCATCCGTCATGCGCTCCCTCTTGCAGCAAGTCCCCGCCATAAAAGCCGTCAAAGAGGCCGACTATGACATGGCCCGCGTTACCGACACGGCTGTGGAATTTGCCGACAAAATTGACTATATATGCGGAAACGACGATTTATTCCCGCAATATCTGTCCTTGCATTCCGCAGGCATTATCAGCGCGGCGGCCAACGTGCTGGCTCCCGCTTTTGTCAAAATATACAAATCGTGGCAAAAAGAGGACACGCAAAAAGCCTTCAAAATATTCTGCAAAGCATATCCGTTGATTAAAGCCTGTTACACGGAAACCAACCCGACTTGCGTGAAGTATTTGTTGTCCCGCCTGCATATATGCGGGGAAACGGTGCGCCTGCCGCTGGGCAGCATAGACGCAGCCAACAAAAAGAAACTGGACGAAATATTACGTCATACGGACGAATCTTTGCTAATTTAGGAGTTTGCATGAAAACGGTTGGTATTATCGGAGCGAACGGTCTGGTGGGCCGAACGCTGCAAAAAGAATTTGAACGCATTTCCATCCCGTTCAAGACCGAGCTGTTCGGCAGACAGGACGACATCCCGTCTCTGGATGCGGCTGTATTATGCACAGACAATGCAGACAGCGCGCGCCTATGCGAAGAATTGAAAACCCGCGTAGGTTTTTTGGTAGACATGTCCGCCCATTTCCGCTTGGATCCCGCCGTACCGCTGGTCATACCGGAAATCAATCCGCAGGCCATTACGCCGCATACGCGGCTGATTGCTAGCCCGAACTGTACAACTACGGGCCTTGTCATGACCATGGCTCCTTTGCTGCCAAAATACCGCTTGAAAGAAGTATTTTTCTGTTCTTATCAGGCCATCAGCGGCGGAGGCAAAAAACTGTTGGAGGAATTTCACACGTCCGGCTCTCTGTATGAAAACAACTGCGTGCCGCTTATCGGATCTTTGCAAGAGAACGGATATTCTTCTGAGGAATTAAAAGGAATATACGAAACAAGAAAAATTTTAAGCCTGCCGCAAGTCAAAGTCTATCCCCATACGGTACGGGTGGCGGTGGAAAACGCACACAGTTTGGGTGTAACCCTAAAAGCCGAGGAACCTTTTATTTTGGAAGAAGTAAAATCTTTATGGAACGCTTTTCCAAACTTGCGTTACAGCGAAGAGATTGTTACTCCCAAACAAATCAGCGGGCAACATATGACGTATGCATGTCGGCTGAGGCGCGATTTGGAGGAAGCAAACATTATTCATTATTTCATCGCTTTTGATAATTTGCTCAAAGGAGCCGCCATGAATGCGCGGCAGATCATACAACTTCTTTTGGAGAAATATTTGTGAAAAAAATTATTATCAACGGCGCAAACGGAAAAATGGGGCAAGCCTTAGTCCGCCTTGTCAAAGATTCCCCGCAATTGGAGCTGGAAATCACCGCCTTGCGTGAAGCCGGCCAACAAGTAAACGCCAAAGCGGACATCATTATAGACTTTTCCACCCCGCAAGGAGCCATGGAAGCGTTTGATTTGGCCAAAGAAATGAAAGCCGCCTGCCTGATCGGTACGACGAATTTGCCGGAACGTTTTTTATTCCAGATGCAGGAAGAGCACAAAATCCCTCTTTTCTATTCTCCCAATGTAAGCCTAAGCGTATATTTTTTTGGTCAATTGCTTTATAAAGCCGTACAAATGTACGCCGGTTATGAAACAGCCCTGCATGAAATACATCACGTGCATAAAAAAGACGCTCCTTCCGGCACCGCCAAAAGGCTGGCAGATCTCATCGGATTTGCCCAAGAAGACATTACCTATGAACGCACGGGAGAAGCGGCCGGAACGCATCTCTTGACGCTGACGGGCCGCTATGACAAAATTACTTTGTGCCATGAGGCGCTGTCCCGCGATTTGTTTGCGGCTTCCGCTTTGTCTGTGGCGGCGTGGTTGGCAACGCAGCCCGCCGGTTTTTACACCATGCAGGATTTTGCGGCGTATGCGCTGAAATCTGCCAAAAAAAAGGATAACATGTTATGAAAATTCATTTTATAGGTATTGGCGGTGTGGGAATGAGCGCGTTGGCGCAGCTGCACGCCATGGGAGGAGACAGCGTAACGGGTTCGGACCGGCTGATTAACAAAGGCTATACGGATTTGGCTTTGTGGGATTATCTGAAAAACTTAAACATACGCCTGTTCCCGCAAGATGGAAGCGGCTTGGATAAAGGTACCAATTTAGTCGTTTTGTCCTCTGCCATTGAAGAAAACAATCCAGAACTGAAAAAAGCCAGAGAATTAGGCATTCCCGTCATGCACCGAGCGGACCTGCTGGCCCAACACGTAGCCCAGCACCGCACTATAGCCGTTTCCGGCACCAGCGGCAAAAGCACCACCACCGCCATGGTGTACGAAATATTGGATCATGCCGGCAAAAGCCCTTCCGTCATTACGGGAGCGGCTATTATGTCTTTACAAAAAAAACACCATGTTTTCGGCAACGTATACAAAGGGACCTCTGACTTATTAATCATAGAAGCCGATGAAAGCGACGGATCCATTGTCAAATATCATCCGTACTTGGGCTTGTGCCTGAATTTGCGCAAAGACCATAAAGAGATTGATGTGCTGCAGGGCTTTTTTACACAATTCGTCAAAAACTGCAAAAAAACCATCGTCAATGTGGAAGAAGACAACTTGAAAGCCGTCGCTTCCCATGCAAAAACATTCGGCCTTCACTGCGGAGATATTCATCCGGAAAACATCCGTGCGGACGGGTTCGGATCGGATTTTGACATCAAAGACCAGCATTTCCGCCTCAACATCCCGGGGTTGCACAATGTATCCAACGCCACGGCGGCCGTAGCCGCCGCGCTGGAATGCGGGGTAGACTTACAAACAGCCGCCGACGCGCTGGAGAAATTCTCCGGCATCGCGCGCCGTTTTGCATCCATTGGCAGTTATAATCATATTGAAGTCATAGACGATTTTGCGCACAATCCGCACAAACTGCACGCCGTTATAGACGCGGCGCATTTGCGCGGCAAACGCGTATTGGCTTTTTATCAGCCTCACGCTTTTGCATCCGTAAAAATGTTGACGCCGGAATTTGTGGAAAATCTAAGCCAATGCATAGGCAAAGACGACCATATTTGGCTGACGGAGGTGTATTACCCGGGAGGAACCATTCCCGAAGGCATATCCAGCATAAGCATTTATGAGGGCCTGAAACACAACGGTGTAAACGCGTCGTTTAATCCCTGCCGCGAAGAAATTTTGGCCGATATGGCCGCACGTGCGCAAGAAGGAGACATTCTCTTGGTTTTGGGCGCACGGGACCCGACATTAACCGACTTTGCTAAAAAATTGTTGGCGGCCGTACGTCACGAACAACAGAAAAAATGCTCTTGCAAAGAATGTATGTTGGGCAATTGCTGCATGGCATACCGTAAATAAAAACTTCTAAAAAACCCGCCGTTTCAGGCGGGTTTTTATTTAGAACGAATAATAATTGTAAGACGAACTGCTGCTGTCGCACACGGTTCCACCCAACGCTTTGCAAATTCTATTGCTCTTGGCGTCGTCTTTTTCGGCACTGCATAAACGCGCCCCGCAAGCTCTGTAATTTCCTCCATGGATAAAATTGAGGCTCATGACGGGCAAATGGCTTTTTCCCCCATAACAGCTTGCAGAATTCGAGTGGGAATTTATCTGACATGTGTACTCTTTGAAACGAAAACACTGTGTGTCCACCCCCGTCGTATGGCAATCCCATACGGAAGTGATTTCCCCCATATCCAGCCCTAAATCGTCCCATTTGTTGCTGTAGGTGCCGTTGGACATATAGTAAATTTCCTGCGCTTTGCGTATAGAATCCAGCAAAGGCAATACTTCTACGGAACGCGCTTTTGCAACGGCCAGTTCATACTGCGGCAAAGCGATGGCCGCCAATATGCCGATAATTAATACCACCACTAAAAGTTCTATCAATGTAAAACCCATATATTTTATGCCGCTTCTCCGAAATTCCCCTCGGAAGCCGTCAAAAAATCCTTTGCGCAATAAACCGCCTAAAATGCCCATGGCAGAGCTTTTCTTTGTCAGATACATTTTTTGATAAATTTTGTTCATACACAAAATTTATCAAAAAAAAAAAACGATTCAAGGCCTTTTAAAATGTCCGGCCAAAAAACTACAATAAATACATGCCATTCATTGATTCACATGCACATATCAACGATGAAGCTTTTGACGCAGACCGCAGCGAAGTGATTCGGCGCGCGTTTGACAGCGGCGTATATAAATTCATAGAAATCGCCTGTGAACCTGACGAGTGGAACCCCGCCTTGAACCTGTGCAACAAATATCCGGCTCAAACGGCCGCCGCGCTGGGCATACATCCCCAAGTAGCGCATTTGTATACGCAGCCTGCCCGTGAAACGCTGTGCAAGCTGCTGGATAATCCTCATGCGGCCGCCGTCGGAGAAATCGGCTTGGATTACGCATATTTGCACGCCTGCCCCAAGGATACGCAATTAAAGATTTTTGAAGAGATGCTGTGCTTGTCCAACCATGTTTGCAAGCCCATTGTGCTGCATGTGCGCAGAGAAGCGGAAGATTACGAACCGTATGAACAAACTTTTTCTTTGCTTAAACACGCATGGAAACCTGCCGGCCCAAAATACAGCGGCGTATTGCATTGCTTTTCGGCCCGTTACGAAGAAGCCAAAAAAGCGCTGGATTTTGGCCTTTTGCTGGGGATAAACGGATGTTTTACTTACAAAAAAAACGAATATATCCGCGAAGCCGTCAAAAAAGCGGGAGCCAACAAATTGGTGTTGGAAACGGATTGTCCGTATTTGTCCCCTCAGGGGAAACGCGGCACGCGCAATGATCCGTCCAATATTCCTCTGATTGCGCAATGGACGGCGGATTACCTGAATATGCCCGTAGAAGAACTGGCCGAAATCACCACGCAGAACGCGCTAAATTTATACAGACTTTCCTGAAATGTCTATAAAAAGCCGTCCCGAAAGGCGGCTTTATTTTCCCATACGTTCTTTTTTTACCCGCCGGATAACTAATTCCTTAAATATTCGTCCGCGTTCCTCAAAATCCTTAAACTGGTCAAAAGACGCACAGGCTGGAGATAAAAGAACAACGTCTCCTTTCTGAGCTTTGGTAAAAGCTTCGTCCACCGCGCATTCCAACGTCCCACAACGCGTAACGGGGAAAGCTCCTTTTAATTCGCGCTCTATTTTATCCATGCATTCGCCTACGCTTAAAACGCCCTTGCAATACGTTTTTAAGTGCGGCAGCAGTGCTTCATAAGACGCGCCTTTGTCCCGTCCGCCCAAAATCAGCCAAATATGAGGTGTCCTGTCAAAAGATTTCAAAGCGATAATTGTGGAATCCAAATTCGTAGCTTTGGAATCATTCACATACACCACCCCGCGGTGATACGCAAAAGGCTCTATGCGGTGTTCCATGGCTTCAAAACGGTCAAACACGCGCTGTAGCACCTCCGCCGGCACTTGCACCGCCAAAGCGCATAAAGCGGCAGCCATGGCGTTTTCCACATTGTGTATGCCTTTTAATTTAGGCGGACGCAAACGGTATCCTTGGCTGAAAATAATTTCGTCCCCGTCAAAAAAGACATCCGTTTTTAGCGTGTGATTCGGTTTTGCCGAAAAAGCGGCTAAGGAAGCTTTTATCGTGCCGGCCATGGCCGCACAAAACTCATCTCCTCCGTTTACGACGGCAAAATCGTTGCAGCGCTGGTTTTTGAACAAACGCGCCTTGGCTTTGACATAGTTGTCCATGCCCGCGTGATGATCCAAATGGTCTGGCGTAATATTGAGAAGACAAGCCACGCGGGGCCGGAAAAAAGTGCTGTCCTCCAATTGATAGCTGGATACTTCCACCACCAAAAAATCATCTTTTTTCAGCTGGTCGACACACGCGGAAACCGGCGCGCCAATATTGCCCGCCACAAAAACGCGGCGTTTCGGCTCCCGCTTGGCGCAATATTCTTTTAATATTTCTCCCAACAACGATACCGTGGTCGTTTTTCCGTTCGTTCCGCTGACCGCCAGCACCGTAACGCCTTTAGGCGCAAAAGCCAAGGCCGTTTCCAACTCGGAAAAAATGGGTATTCTGCGGCGGCGCGCTTCTTTCAGCACGGGACTTTTCGGCAAAATCCCGGGGCTTTTTACTATAAAATCACAGGCAAAAACTTTTTCCGTATGTCCGCCGGTTTCCACTTCCGTCCGCGGCGCCAGCCCCAGCGCGGATACGTCCGCCATGGCGTGTTCTTCGCTGATCAGCACTTGAAAACCATGACGCGCCAACAGCGCCGCGGCTTGACGTCCGCTGCGGCCCAGTCCCAAAACACACGCTTTTTTGCCTGCAAATTTCTCCGGCTTAAACATGTTTCTCCTTAATAGCTTCCCGTACGGTTTGTTGGTCGGAAAACGGCAAAACGTCATGACCTATTTTTTGCGTTTGTTCGTGTCCCTTTCCGGCGATAATAATTATATCTTGCTTTTGAGCCATGGACACGGCCTTAAAAATGGCGGCGCGCCGGTCCGGTTCTATTTCATAATTTGCAAAACCCGTCATGCCTTTCTGAATATCCGAAAAAATTTGTTGCGTATCTTCCGTACGGGGATTATCGTTCGTCAAAATGACCCATGCGCTGTTAGCGCAGGCCGTATGCCCCATCAGCGGGCGTTTGGTACGGTCGCGGTCCCCCCCGCAACCGAAAACCGTAATCACACGGCCTTTTTGAAATTGTTTGACTGTTTGAAAAGCGCGCTGCAGCGATTCATCCGTATAAGCAAAATCCACAAAGACAAAAAAGTCCTGTCCCTCATCTATTCTTTCCATGCGCCCGGGAACTCCCTGCAAATCCGCCAATCCCAAAAGAGCCGTTTTTTCCGGCACGCCGTACGCCGAAGCTATACACAGCGCCGCCAAAGCATTATATACGTTATGTTTGCCCAGCAAACGGATTTGGCCGCGCAAGCCGTTTACGGTGAACTGCGTTCCGCTTAACGCCTCTAGGATGTCTGTTGCTTGATAATCAGCCGCCGTCTCCACTCCATATGTCAGCACGCGGACTTTGCCCTTCAGCAAACGGACTAATTGCTTTCCATACGGATCGTCAATATTGATAATGGCGGTTTTGTACGGTTTATGGTTGGCGGGGGAAAGAAGCTCCTCAAACAATTTCCGTTTGGCCGCAAAATAATTTTCAAACGTATGATGAAAATCCAGATGATCCCGCTGCAAGTTGGTAAATACCGCCGTATCAAAATGAATATGCCGCACACGCTGCTGCTGTAAAGAATGAGAAGAAACTTCCATGACCACGGCGTCCGTCTGGGCGTCTTTCATTTTCTTGAGCAACTTAAACAAAGGCAAAGCCAACGGGGTAGTGTTTGGAGCGTCTTGCAGGACATGCCCGTTTATCCGATAATTAACCGTACCGAGTACGGATACTTTTTTTCCGGCGCGCGCCAACGCCGCCTCAGCCAAATAGGAAATACTGGTTTTGCCTTTAGTGCCTGTGATCCCCACCATGTATAATTCATCGGAGGGACGCCCGTAAAAAGCATAAGCCGCATCCGCCATGTCTTGCTCTATATTGTCGGACCGGAAATAAGCAACGCCCCAATCCCGCAACGACTCTTGTTCAGACACGATCAACGCCGCCCCTTTCTTCACCGCTTGTTCAATATAAACATTTCCATCGTGATGAACGCCTTTAAGCGCAAAAAACGCATACCCCGCCTGCACTTCGGCGGAATGGTAAGTCAGGCCCGTCAGTCTAAGCCCGCGGGCCGCGGCAAAATCAAGTACGCGGGAAAGCATAGGTATATGTTATCAAATTGCTACAATAAACGTATGGCAAAAAATAAAGCTTTTTTTGAAAATTTATACCATAAATACAATCGCAAAGACCTCGTCAGTCCTGATCCGCTGGAGTTTCTGCACCGTTGGACGGACACACAAGACCGTGAAATTGCCGCACTGATAGGCGCCTGTTTTGCTTACGGCAATGTTAAAGCCATAACGAAAAATTTGAACGGGATTTTTGCCCGCATGCCAGCGCCGAGGACATATGTTTTAACCGCTACGCCCGCGAAATTGAATAATGATTTTGACGGCTTCAAATACCGTTTTACAACCCAACGGGAATGGTGTGGTTTTCTGCTGCGCTTAAAAACAATTCTGAAAAAATACGGCTCACTGGAAGCATGTTTTCTCAGCGGTCTTTCTCCGGCAGACGCCAATATCTGCCGCGCCTTAACGCATTTTGCGCATTGTTTGCGGGAGGGAACGGACATTCATACGCTGGTGCCGGATCCGGACAAAAAAAGCGCTATGAAACGCTTGAATTTATTTTTGCGCTGGATGGTGCGCCAAGATGAAGTGGATCCGGGAGGCTGGCAGGTTTCGCCGCGTCTGCTGGTGGTGCCGCTGGACGTGCATATGCATCGCTGTGCCCGCGCGCTGGGCTTGACAAAACGCAACAGCGCCGATATGACCACCGCGCTGGATATTACCCGCAATCTGGCCAAATTCTGCCCCGAAGACCCCGTCAAATATGATTTTTGCATCACGCGTTTTGGCATACGTCCGGACATGGATGAAAAAGCGTTAACTTCCGCCTGCTCGGCGGACCATGCAAGCAAGAAACGCCGCCGCTGACGCCTCAGCCGGCATTTTTGGCATGCTGCAAAATATGAGATGACCGCTTGACCTAAGGTTTATTTTAATTTTTCAGCCAATTGGAAAGCCATGACGGCCAAATGACGGCGGATTTGGGGTTGTTTTTTTTCCAGCAGGGGCAAAAGTTCATGCCGTATCCAGTTTCGGGTATAGGCGTCGTCAAAATTACTTTGGTCAATGACGCAGGATAGGCCGTTTTCACGCAAATACATTTCCACTTCCGCGCGCGTAAGGCATAAAAGAGGACGTACGATTTCCGTCTGTTTACTAAGCATGCGCCGCAGCGGTATGCCGCACAATCCTTCCACGCGCGTGCCGCGAAGCAAATTTAACAAAATGGTTTCAGCTTGATCATCCAAATGATGACCCAATGCTATTTTTGAAGCGCCGGTTTTTTTTGCGGCCGTGGCAAACGCTTCATAACGGGCTTTGCGCGCGGCATGTTCTATGCTCAAATCCAGTTTTTTGGCCAAAGCGCGCACATTTTTCTTATACGCATGCAGCGGAATTTCCATGTTTTTGCACAAAGTCTTGCAAAACTGTGCGTCCGCATCCGCGGCTTCTCCGCGCAAGCCGTGATGCACATGCACGGCTTCCAAATAAAAATGTTTCTTGCCTGACAAGTAATGTAAAAAATGCAAAAGACACACGGAATCCGGCCCGCCGGACAAACCGACCAGCACCGTTTCGCCCCGTTTAAAAAGCGGCTGCGAAAAAGCCAGTAGATTCTTCCATGTTTTTGCTTGAAACGTTTTGCGGTCCATGTTTTTGTTGCCCATATAAAAAAAGTATAATAAAATAACAAAAGGGTTACCAAATGAAAAAACGCATTTTAATTGTAGAAGATGAAATGCCTATCCTGCAGTTGCTGACCGTGGTACTGGCCAAAGAGGGGTATGATGTGCATACGTGTCAAAACGGCAGAGAGGCCATAGCGCGCATGAAAGAGGTCAGGCCTCATTTGGTGTTGCTGGATGTTATGCTGCCCGGAATTGACGGACGGGCGGTGGTTTCTATCATGGAACAAGACGATGAATTAAACGGCATACCCGTCATCATTACTTCCGCTTTGGTAGAATCCGAACACATGTTCCAGCCTTTCCCTCAAGTAAAAGCTTTCTGCGCCAAACCGTTCGTACTAAAAGAACTGATAATCAAAGTAAAACAATGTCTGGGCGACGCTTAATATTTGCCGCAAACAAAAACCCGCTTAATCCATAGCGGGTTTTTTATATCTTATTGCCGGAGGGAGGCAAATTGAGAAGGGGCATAGCGTCTCCAAAACGCCTCCAACGTTTCCTGCAATACCCATTCGGGGTCTATTTCCCGCCCGAGCAGTTTTTTGACACAGCTGCATGCGGGCAGAGAAACGGGCAATTTATCGTTTACGTGTACGCAGACCGAAAGCAATACCCACAGTGTCTTATCTGCTCCGGTAGATACTTCCGCCGAAACGTTTCCTGTTTTCTTCCAAGATTTTGCCTCTCCGTCCCACACGCATACGTCATGGGCATTCGTTGTCTTTGTCTTAAAACGAAATAAATTTTGCAAGGCCTCCGCAACAGCCTGCGCCGCTCTGGCGGCAAATTGTTCCGGATGCGGAAGGAGTTCTCGCGGGCGCAATATCAGCGTAAAATATACGCCGCCGCGGCCAGTCCGCCCGTTTTTTTCACAGGCGTTTGTTTGTTCATAGGCCAATACCAACGTGTTTGCTTCACATCCTTGCTGCAGCAATTCACGCGCCAAATTCTGTGTGCTGTCCAGCACATCCACGCTGACCATGCGGCTCACGCACGGCAAAGAAAGGGTCATCTCTTGCATATACATATTTTACCAACTTAAGCCGCGGCGGGCAAAAACAAACGATTCTTACCGTTTATTTCAGCTTCATTTGTTTTAATTCAAACAAACGGTCTCTCAAATCCGCCGCCAATTCAAAATTCAAATTATCCGCGGCCTCACGCATTTGCCGTTCCAGTTCCGCCGCCAGCTTGCCTATATTTTTTACCGTCGGAGCAGGTAATGCGGAATGCAAAATGCCCAGCCCCTCATTTTTGGCGCTGTTTTCAAATTCTTTCAACTCCACTTCCGCCTTTTGAATCGTCCGCGGTGTAATATGATGTTCTTTATTGTATGCTTGCTGTATGGCGCGGCGGCGGTTCATTTCGCCCAGCGCATATTTCATGCTTTCGGTTTCGCGGTCGGCATACAGCACCACTTCTCCGCCGACGTTGCGCGCGGCGCGGCCCGAAATTTGAATAAGCGTAGTGGCGTTTCTTAAAAAGCCTTCGTTGTCCGCCCCCAAAATGGCCACCAATCCCACTTGCGGAATATCTATTCCCTCGCGCAGCAGATTAATACCCACCAAAACATCAAATACTCCCTGACGGAACTGTTTCAAAATTTCCACGCGTTCCAAGGCATCAATATCCGAATGCAAATAACGGGTTTTTACACCTTTTTCAATCAAAAACGCGCTTAAATCTTCCGCTGTTTTTTTGGTCATGGACAATACCAGCGTGCGTTCTTTTTTGGCGATATGTTCTTGGATTTTTTTCAACAGATGGTCTATCTGACCCGCACTGGGATGTACGGTAACTTTCGGATCCACCAATCCGGTAGGGCGGATAACCTGTTCCACGATTTCACCCCCGCAGGCTTGTAGCTCATACGGCCCGGGTGTTGCGGAAACAAAAATGGTGGCGGGAAGCAGGCTTTCAAACTCGTCAAATTTCAAAGGCCGATTGTCCAGCGCAGACGGAAGCCGAAATCCAAAATCCACCAGCATTTGTTTGCGGGAACGGTCTCCGTTGAACATGCCGCGCACCTGCGGCAAAGCCACATGGCTCTCGTCTACAACCATTAAAAAATCATCGTATTTGCGGAAATAATCTATGAGGCAGTTGGGCCTTTGCCCGGGTTTGCGTCCGTCCATATAGCGCGAATAATTTTCAATCCCCGGGCAAAAGCCGGCTTGTTGCAGCATTTCCAAATCGTATTCCGTACGCTGTTTTAAGCGATAGGCTTCCAGTTCCTTGCCCTGTGCTTGCAATTCGGCGTGACGTTTGGACAAATCAGAGCGGATTTGATCCAAGGCGCGTTCGCGGTCCTCATCTTTGACGACAAAATGTTTGGCCGGATACACCCATGCTTCGTCCAATTCCCGCACAATATCGCCCGTTATCGGATGTATCTCATAAACTGCGGCTATATTTTTTCCTTTGATTTCCACCCTCACAGCGTTCAGTCCATACGGCGGGAAAATATCCACATACGGGCCGCGCATGCGAAATGTGCCGGCAACAAATTCCATTTCATTGCGGTTGTACTGAATTTTAATCAACAATACGCCCAGTTGAGAACGGGAAAACGCCACCCCTTTTTTTAAGTAAACACACAGTTCGCTGTAACTGTCCGGCGAACCGATATTATAAATGCAGGATACGGACGCCACGACAATGGTATCGCGCCGCGTCAGCAAAGAAGTAGTGGCCTTCAGCCGCAACTTGTCTATATGGTCGTTGACGGCGGAATCTTTTTCAATATACGTGTCCGTTTGCGGAATATAGGCCTCCGGCTGATAATAATCATAATAAGAGATAAAATATTCAACGGCATTCTCCGGAAAAAAATGCTTAAACTCCGCATACAGCTGGGCGGCCAAAACTTTATTGGGAGATAAAATCAGCGTTGGACGGTTTAATTGGGCGATGACATTGGCAATGGTAAACGTTTTGCCTGATCCTGTTACGCCCAAAAGCGTTTGGCGTTTCTGCCCTTCCAGCACGCCGCGCGTCAAGGCGGCGATGGCTTTAGGCTGATCGCCGGAAGGGGTAAATGAGGAAACAAGCTTAAAACGCTCCATGTATATATTGTACTCCAAATCACGCAAACGACAAAAAAACACGCGGAAGGAGAAATCCATTCCGCGCGCATATGTTATTCTGCAAAAGACTCAGACCACGCCGTGTATAAAATTGGCGTTCAGCACCCCGGGCAGCAACTGCGCCACTCCGTCTATCATAAACTGCATAGCAATAGCACACAAAATCATACCCATAAAACGAATGACAATTTGCGTGCCGTTCGTCCCCAGCAAATTAAAAATACTGCGAGACACCACCAGACACACGCCTACGGCTGCCGTCGCTAATAAAATAACCAGAATCATCATTACGTACATAGGAAACGTATTCACCTTTTCCGCGTATAAAACGACCGTGGTAATAGATCCCGGACCAATGAACAAAGGCATGGCCACCGGCACTAAAATATGACTTAAGCGGTTGCGCGCCTGAGAAAACGTGCCTCCCTGCGCCGAAGCAGTTTCAATGCCGGCGGGATCAAACTTGCTTTTTCCCTGCAACATGCGCAGCCCGACGATCAAAATAATGACAGAACCCGCCAGCCGAAAGGCCGGCAGCGTAATGCCGAATACGCTTAGAATATGCGTGCCAAACATAAAAAACAACACCAACATAATAAAGATGGACAAAGCCATTAAAATAGCCACCGCACGCTGTACTTTTGGCGTGTCATTTTCCACGTGTTCCAAAAAAATAGGTACGTTGCCGATGGGATTTAAAATAGCCAAAATACCGATAAAAGCGTTAATCAGCAAACTCCATTCCATATTCTGTTATTCTTCTCCCAAAAACCAGATATTTAATTGTGTATATAGTATAGCAAATATCAAGGCGGCCGCTGGAGCCAAAACAAGATGTATACTGTAAAAGGGCGCAAGCCCGAAGTATCCGAGGAAGCCGGCAACAACGCCAGAAACCGTTTTAAGAAGAACCCGCCGATTGTTTCTCCGCGGCGCGTAAATAGATTTTTCAAAGAAAAACGGCTTCTGGCTAGGCGACGGCGACCGAGTGTATACTGTAAAAGGGCGCAAGCCCAAAGTATCCGAGGAAGCCGGCAACAACGCCAGAAACCGTTTTAAGAAGAACCCGCCGATTGTTTCTTTGCGCCGCGTAAATGGATTTTTCAAAGGAAAACGGCTTCTGGCTAGGCGACGGCGACCGAGTGTATACTGTAAAAGGGCACAAGCCCGAAGTATCCGAGGAAGCCGGCAACAACGCCAGAAACCGTTTTAAGAAGAAAAATGGTGGGCAGTACAGGATTTGAACCTGTGACCTTCCGCGTGTGAGGCGGACGCGCTACCGCTGCGCCAACTGCCCAAAAATCCCAACGATTTTATTATAGCAATTTTAGACTTTTTGCTCAAACTTTTCCCAAAAACATCCGCCTACAAGACAAGCTGGCCGTTTTTGAGTTTTTGTGCAGCCGCATGCACGGCCCGCGCCAATAAAAGAGCGTTTTTTTCAAAGGCGCGGCCGGACAAACCAATAGGGTCCGGTACGTCTTTTTCTTCACCAAAAGCAAAGTCCCGAAGAAGCCACATTTTATCGCTGTATTCGGCCCAGCGATCAGTTTGCATATCCAAGTGTTGTTTTTCCATAAAGAAAACGATATCGGCTTCCTTTATATCTTCTTTCGTCAGTAACAACGGCGTATGCACAGACGCTTTCGCCCCGTTCTTTTCCAGAAAAAGACGGATTTTCTCCGGCACAGATAAAGAGGAGTCGGCATATAGTCCGCGGGAAAAAACCTGCGCTTGCGGCAGTTCTTGGCGCATCAGCTGCTGCGCCATAAAACTGCGGCATATATTGGCATGACATACAAAAAGCACTTTCATCGTTATCACTATATCAAATTTTATACAATAACCGGTATGGACGTATTTCTGAAGAGTATTTTGGTCTTGCTCCTCTTCTTTGTTTCGTTTGCTTTTGCGGGAGCAGAACCATGGGCTTTTTCCGTTATGCAGGGCGGCATTATGCTAAGCATATGGCTGTTGGCATTTTCGCGGCGGCATATCGTGATCACACCTCTTTTCAAGCCCGTTTTGTTCACACTGGGCTTTTTGACATTGTTTGCCCTGCTGCAAAGCGCATTTCCTCAAACTCTGCTGGACAAGGCCGCTTGGTATCCATCCACGCTCATGCGTTTATATACGCTGGAACATGCTTCTCTGTTTGTTACGTATTTGCTTTTGTGCTTTTTGGTCAGCCAGTTGCTTCAAACCTCACGCGAATTAAAATTTTTCGCCATGTTGGCCGCTTTATGCGGCTTGGCCGTCGCATTATGCGCCTTATGCATGCCCGATGGAGATTATATTTACTATCTAGCAGGGAAGAAAGGAGGCATCGGTCCGTTTTTGAACCGCAATCATGCCGGCATATTTTTAGGCATGAGCGCGGTGATGACGCTGGGATACACCGCCGTATCCTTTTTAGATTACAGCCGTTTTGCCGCAAATGGACGCAAGGGTCCGTTTTGTTTTAGGCAAATTTTCTTCTCTTTGGTTTTTCTGGGGTTATGCGCCGGTACGGTTTTTACGCGGTCGCGCGGTGGCATGCTGGCTTTAGGCATAGGTATTTTCAGCTATGCTTTTTTATGCGCCGGTTTCATTGCCAAAAATACAAAAACGCGCCTGAAAGGGCTGCTCCTTACATTGACGGCATTGGTTTTATGTTCCGGCTGGGTGCTGTCTCATGTAGATGAAATAAACGCTTTTGCACACCGCGTTTCCGATACGTCCACACAAACGCGCAAAATGCTTTACCGCACTTCATTGAATATGTTGAAAGATTACCCCCTTTGGGGCATAGGGATCGGAGCCATGCCGGTGGCCATTACCTCCTATATGCCGCAAAGACTTAACCATTATGTGGAACGTCTGCACAGCGATTGGCTGGAAATACTGTTGGGAACGGGTTATATTGGTTTTTTGCCTGTTTTATTCGGTGTTTTGTGGTTTATAAAAAAATCTTTTAGCCGTATGCGACGGCTGCCGGCGCGCAAACAATTTTTATTTGCTTCTCTGTTGTCCGGATTGACGGTCATGAGTATAGGCAGCGCCGTGGATTTTGATTTTTTTATTCCGGCCACGGCGTACCTATTTTTCCTGATGCTGGGCATGACATGCAGTCCTTCTTATGACAAACATCATATTCGTGCATATATGCCGCCGGCATTGTTGCGGGCGGCAGCCGTCTTGCTCTGCATAGCGGCCTGTATTATCCCACTGCAGAAAACCATTGCATGGAGGCTGCATTTATTTGGATCCGGCTTAAAAGCACAAAGCAAAATAGCCGCTTACCAAAACGCGTTGAAACACTACCCTTCCCCTCGCTATGCTTTGTATTTAGGCAACGCATATTACAATCAAAGCCTGCGCGCGGAAAATACACACGACAAAAAGGCGCTGCGCGCCAAAGCCCATGCGCTGTCTCTTCAATACTTGGAAAAATATCCCAAAGAGAAAGCCTTGTCCCGTCTTTATTTTCTCTCTCGATAATATAGTCTTCTTTCAGGAGACTATATTTAGTAAAATATATGTAATGACAAAAACTTATTTTATGCCTCTTTTATTTGCGGCGGTATTGTTAACCGCCTGCTCTGGTACGCCTGTGCAAAAACAAGGTCCTGCGCCGGCCGGCGATGTATCCGGGGAAATTTCCCGAGGTATAGAGCAAGTACGCACTTCTTCGGCTTATATATTACAAGCCGGCGACTTGTTGGAAATACAAGTTTTTATGGAAGACGATATGGCGCGCACCTTGCGCATAAGCGGAAGCGGAGCCATTACATTTCCTTTAGTGGGCAATATTCATATTGCAGGCTATACGGTGGCCGAAGCCGAAACCCGTTTGGCCGAAGCATTAAAAACTTACCTAAAAAATCCGCAGGTTTCCATGCTGATTCAAGAATACGGCAATAAAACCGTCTATGTCTTGGGACAAGTCAAAGAACCGGCCGCCATTGAAATCCCTCCCGAGAAACCGTTGACCGTGCTGGAAGCCATTACATCCGTCGGCGGGTTTACCGATATTGCCAATACGTCCCGCGTGCGCGTGCTGCGCATGGAAAACGGTGTACAGAAAGCATTGGACGTGGACGTAAGCCAAATTACCAAACAAGGCAGTAAAAATTTGGACATTCCCCTCCTGCCCGGGGACGTGGTTTTTGTGCCGCAAAGCATGTTTTAAAAGGAAATTTTATGGAACATATCCAAAACGAAGAACTGGATTTCTCTTATTACTTAAACGTACTTCTTAAACGTTTTTGGCTGATTGCCGCCATGGTGGCGGTAGGCTTGACGGCAGGGGTTTTGGCGAATATTTTCATGCGGCCGGCTTATAAAGCCACCGTTCTGATGATGATAAACCAAGAAGACGCAGGGAAAATAGGCGCCGCGCCTTATGGGTCTTTTCTCAGTGAAGAAGATTATTACCGTACGCAATACCAACTGCTTGCCAGCCGCTCTTTATTGGAAAAAATATACAATGCCATGGACTTAAGCCAATATGCGCAATTTGCCAATCCGCAAGGCATAAACAAATTACAAAGCGCCTTGGATATATCGCCCGTTCCGCGCAGCCGCTTAGTCAACGTATCCATTACCGCTTATGACCCGAAACTGGCGGCCGAAATCGCCAACACGCTGGCCGATACGTTTGTGGCTGACAATGTCAGCAACCGCGTATTTATGGGGCAAGACGTCATAGCCGCTTTGGAAAGCACGGAGCGCAGCCCCGAAGAACAAGAGCTGCTCAACTCCATGCCTCAAGTGGTTAACAGCGATTTTATCAAAGCCCTCAAACAGCAAGCGGCCCAACTGTCGGCCCAGCGCGCCAAATTGGCGGCAAAATACACGGCGCAACATCCGGAATTAATTTCCGTCCAGAATCAGTTAAACGCGTTAAACGAACAAATAAACACCGAAACGCGCAGACTGGTGCAGAGCATTAAAATTGAACTTTCCGGCCAATTCTCCGGCAACAATATCCGCGTCGTTGATCCCGCCGTTACGCCGGAGAGACCCGTCCGCCCCCGCAAACTTATCAATCTGGCCATCGGTCTTTTGGCCGGCGGTCTGGCGGGTTTGGGATTGGTATTGATACTGGAATTTTTGGATCAAAGCGTCAAATCTTCCGAAGATTTGGAAGAAAAATTACACTTGCCTTTCTTGGGATTTGTACCGTATGAAAAACCCAAAAAGAAAGAAAGTGAATACGCCACCATGCTTAAAACGGGCAACTTTCTGCTGGCGGAAAACGTGCGCAATATTCGCACTATGCTGGATTTTGCCTTGTCGGACGATCACAATGCGCCATTTCTTATTACCAGCTCGTTGCAGGGAGAAGGGAAAAGTCACTTATCCTCCAACCTGCCGGTGGCTATGGCGCAGGCCGGCAAAAAAGTGCTTTTGGTGGACGGAGATTTGCGCCGCGCACGCGTACACCGCGTTTTTAAGCTTTCCACCGAAAAAGGACTGAGCAATATCTGGGATGCGGATCCGAAAAAATCCGATTATGCATCAATGTACAGCCGGTAAAAGACGTTCCGAATCTGTTTGTCATGACATCCGGCCAGCGTCCGCCCAATCCAGCGGAGTTGCTGAATACTCCCAAACTGTCGGATTTCTTGCAATGGGCACAAAAAAACTTTGACCAAATCGTCATAGACTGCCCCGCCATTCTGCCGGTGTCGGATACGCTGTTGTGGGGCAAATACGTGCCGCGCGCGGTGTTCGTCATCAAATACGGTCAAACCAATGCCAAACTGGCGCAAGTAGCTTTGGACAAATTGCAAAAGGCCGGCATCAAAATCTTAGGCGCGGTTATCGGTCATTACCGTCCGGAAGGATTATCGTACGGCAAATACGGCTACTATCGCACATACGCATATTACAACGACGATAAAAAATAACAACATTTACGATAAAAACGGCCCGTTGAACATGCGGGCCGTTTTTTTCCAGATTGTTTTATAAGGCGCGCTTAACCGCCGGTTAAAACGTCTTGGGCCAAAGCAAGGGCGTCTTGCACAGCGGTTTGCATATCGCAGTATTTATATCCGCCCAAACGGCCAAAGAACCGTACGTTTTTTTCTTCGCGGGCAGCGGCGGCATATTGACGGTATAAAGCTTGGCTGGCAGATTGAGGAATTGGATAAAACCGTTCATTTTTTCCCCGTTCATGCGCCAAGGGATACTCAAACCCCGCCACGGTTTGTCGGCACGTATAAGGCAAAAAATACTTATATTCCGTAACGCGCGTATAATCAAAGTCATTCGGATAATTTATAACCGCCGCACTTTGATATTGCGGTTGGGGGAATTCCTTCATTTCAAAATGCAAACTGCGGTAAGGCAGCGCTCCGAAAGCAAAACGGAAATATTCATCAATCGGTCCGCTGTAAAAAAGCCGCTCATACGCATATTCTTTGCAAACGGCGGAAAATTCCGCTTTCAAACGTACCGCGATGTTCGGATGCGCCAACATGTTTTCAAATAAAGCCGTATATCCTTCCGAAGGCATAGCTTGATACGCGTCTTGGAAGTAACGGTCATCCCAGCCAAGCACAACGGGAACCCTGTCCATAACCGAGCGGTCCAACTCTTCCGCCGGCACGCCCCATTGTTTCAATGTATAGTGCAGAAATACTTTTTCATAAATATATTGCGCCAAAAAATGCAGTTCTTTATCTTGCGTTTGACGCAGGGATAAAATGGGTATTTTTTGATCCGGCCCAAAAGTTTCCAGCAATTTTTTTTCTAAAGAAACGGCTTCTTTTTTAGGGAAAAGAGCATAAAGAGAATGGAAATTAAACGGGACGGGAACCTCTTGCCCGTCTATAAGTCCTTTTACTTTATGTGTATACGCCGTCCAACGAGTAAAACGGCTTAAAAAATCCCATACTTTACGGTCATTAGTATGAAATATATGCGGACCATAACGGTGCAGCAGGATGCCGTTTCCGTCTTTGTAGTCATAACAGTTCCCGCCAACATGTCCTCGTTTGTCCAATATCAGGCATTTTTGCCCTGCCTCGGCCAATGTCCGTGCCAAAACCGCACCGGAAATACCGGCTCCCACAATCAGATTTTGGATTTTTTTACGCATTGTGCCCTCGCCCCTTTTCGCTTGGCGGCACTCTGACACTTTGGAACGCCCCGCAAGCAGTTTCATTATAGCATTTTGCCCGTTGTCTGCCCTCCCAGACCCCATGAAACATGTATGTTATCGTCTGTCATGGGAATACCCCAAATTAGTATAATTGGTTTATATCGGGGAATAAGGATGAACGAAAAAAAAATCTGGGTTATTACGGGAGGAGCCGGCTTTATCGGCTCTCATTTGGCCAAAGAACTTCTCCGCCAAAATCAACAGGTACGCATCGTGGATAACTTCTCGTCTGGACGAGCCGAAAACTTGGCGGCAGAGATAAACCGCGTACAATTGTGGAAAGCCGACATTCGGGATACGCAGGCTTTGCATGAGGCTTTTGCCGGTGCAGATTATGTATTGCATCATGCGGCTTTGGTCTCTGTTCCCCAATCCGTCACACAGCCGTTGGAAACTTTTGATATAAACACGAAAGGCACGGCCCATGTGCTGGAATGCGCGCGCCAAAGCGGAGTAAAACGTGTGGTATTTGCCTGTTCCAGCGCCATATATGGCAACGGGCCGGATTTGCCCTACAAAGAAACCTCCCGCCATGAATGTCTTTCCCCTTACGCTTTATCAAAATTGCAAGGATTGGAATTATGTCAAATGTACACCCGTCTGTACGGATTGGAAACGGTTTCTTTGATTTATTTCAACGTATTTGGCGCAGGACAAAATCCGGATTCCCCCTATGCGGCCGTCATAGCCAAATTTATACAGGCCGCCCGCGAACACAAACCGCTGAGTATAGAGTGGGACGGACGGCAAAGCCGGGATTTTGTAAACGTACGGGACGTGGTGCAGGCCAATTTGCTGGCCGCGCACAAAGCAGAAGCGGGCGAATGCTACCATGTGGCGCGCGGACAGACCTGCTCCCTGTTGGATCTGGCAGATTTGATAGACAAAGTGTCCGGCCAAAAGCTGCCGCGCGTGTTTCGCCCAAAAAGAGACGGAGACATCAAACTCTCTGCGGCGGACATTTCCAAAATACGCGCCTTGGGTTTTGCTCCGAAAATTTCTTTGGAACAGGGTTTAAAAGAAATGTGGGAGGAAAACGCGCATGAATAAAAAACTGTTTTTCTTCTTGGATTTCTGCGCCTTTTTCATCATTTTGTTTATTACCGTCGCTTTGCGCCGAGGGGAAATCAATTGTCCGGTTTACGGAAACAATTGTAAAATTTTTATCTTTATTTTCGCGCTGACGACTTTTATTTTGTGGCTTTTTTCTTTCTACGACGTCAAAGCCCTGCGCAAACAAGTCATCAATTACAAAAACCTAGCCATCGCCTTTCTCATCAGCACCCTGCTGGCGGCGTCTTTTCTGTATTTCCTGTCCGCGCGCCTGCCGCTGCTGACGCCCAAAGCCATTTTGCTGGGCGTGATGATGCTGTATTTCATCTATGTATGGTGGATGCGACGCGTTTACTTTAAGCTGGACTTTGCCAGAACAAACATTATGCTGTTTGGAGAAAGCGACACTTTGGACGAAATCCGCCGCGAAGCCGCTTCTTCCAAAGGACTGTCCGTCCAAGACGCCGGCCCCGCGCCGCAGGCGGGCATTACCTATTCTGCCCGCAATATGGACGCGGTGGTGGTGGGCAGCAAACTTTTTGCCCAAAACCCGCAGGCGTGGGACATCATTTCCGAAAAGTTCATTGCCAAAGGGGTCGTGGTAGATACGGACTTTAATGTGTACGAACAGATTTTTAACCGCGTCTCGCGCGAAAGCATCAATGACGCCATGTGGCTGCTGCGCGGTATAGCCAGACGCAAAGAAGACGCCATGTACCATATGCTCAAACGCACCATGGACGCTGCGCTAGCCGTCTGTCTGCTGCCGTTTCTGCTGCCGGTGGGCGCGGCGATTTGGCTGTTGATTAAATACATAGACAAAGAAAATCCCATATACAGCCAAAAGCGCGCCGGCCACATGGGCAAAACCATCACGGTGTATAAATTCCGCACCATCAAACAGAAAAATCAGGAATCGGACCATGAAGAAATTACCCGCACGGGACGTATTTGGCGACGCTTTCGGCTGGACGAAATCCCGCAGATTTTCAATGTGCTGCGCGGAGACTTGTCTTTTGTCGGGCCAAGACCCTTATGGCTGGGAGAATGGAACCTGCTTAATGAACATATTCCAAATCACACCATACGCACCATTGTCAAACCCGGCATTACCGGCTGGGCCCAGTTAAATTTCAAAGCGCCGCCCAATTATAAAACTTTTAACGGACAACCTGTTGTTTCGGAGCTCCGCGCCTATGACGCCGCTTTCACCCGCTTTTCTTACGATGTGTGGTACATTAAAAACCGCTCCATTTTGCTGGATTTGGACATTATACTCAAAACAGCTCTTCGGGCTTTTATCAAAGATTCTCATGTGGCGCAATAAATTTTGTTTGCTTATTTCTGTATTTTTGGCGACGGCCGCCGCGCAAAGCGCCCCTTTTCCGCTGTGTATATACGGCATAACAAATCCCGCCGAAATAAAAACCGTTAAAAAGGCGGGGTTTGACTGCATACAAACTTATCGCACCAATCCTCCCACTTTGGCGGTTTTGGCCAAAGAAGCTAAAAAACATGATTTGCAGGTGGTGTTTTATCCGGACAAAATACTTGGTTCCGCCTATGAAGAACAGGCACAGACATGGCCCGTGCTGGCGTGGTACTTGGCAGATGAACCGGATGTGTGGAATTGGTCCCGCGCGCGCATATTGGAAATATATAATAAAACAAAAGCCGCTTTTCCGGAACATGATACAACCTTAGTTATCGGACAAGGCAAAACCAAGACCTCTTTTTATGATTTGCCGGATACTTTAATGGTGGATTGGTATCCCGTACCGCATCTGCCGCTTGTATCTTTTGGAGACCAATTGGCTTTAGCGCGGCAGGGCATGCTGCAAAGCGGAGCAGGCACAAACCCGCTGTGGGGCGTGGTGCAAATTTTTGATTGGAAAAATTACAAGCAGCATCGGCCGGACAATGACCGAATCGGCCGCTTTCCCACAGAAGAAGAAATACGCTTTATGTCTTACCACGGCATTGTAAACGGAGTGAACGGGCTGTTTTATTTTATCTTTAACACAGCAAACAAAACCTTGCCGGAGGCTTGGCCCAAACACTGGGAAAAAATCTCAAACGTCATCAGAGAATTATCCCGTTTCAAAGCGGTGCTGGAAAACGGATTAGCCGCTGAAAATCCCGTTCCCATACATGCTCCGCTCATGGCAAAAAGCTGGACTTATCAAAACAGACGCTATACCGTCCTGATAAACGCTTCCGGCCAAGCGCAACCTTTGCCGCCGCTTCTATTAGAAAGAAAATATAAAACCCTATACGGACGGAAAAAAGCAGATCTTATGCTTCCCTATCAAGTGTTAGTATTTAGATATTAGTTTGGTATTTGTTTTCCAAGGCCGAACATCTTGTCCCACGCGTTTTTACCCTATTTGTCTTTTCCCTTTTTCATATGGCAACGCACCGACGCAATCCTTTTGCATGCTTCTTTTTTTCGCATGAATTTTATTATTTCACATAACAAAAACCCCGCCGGAAAGCGGGGTTTTTGAAACTTGTTGTATTGGCCAATCAGAACAAAGCTTTCACAAATACGCCGGCTTTATTGCTGTTGTAATCGGCGCCGTTTACATTGGAATCGCGGTTGCGGAACTGATACCACACGCCGGCGGACAACCAGTCTTTGAATTGGTAGTCCACTTCGGGGCGAATGGTGTACAAGCCGTCGCTTCTCTTGGTGCCGTCATTATTGGCATGCGCATAGTTCATATCTTCCCAAGACAGCGTTAAAGAAGCCGTCCATTTGTCATAGACTTTCTGGGACACGTACAGAGAGATAAGCGTATCGGCGAAGTAGCGGTTGTTTTCATACAACGTTTCTTCCATTCTGCGCTGGCCGGAAAGGCGTACCGTATTGCGGCTGGTCGGCTGCCATTCCAAAGACACATAATAGCCCACGAGATCATTGTAATCGGAAATGCCGGCTACGCTGTGGTCATAATCACGCATATCATAGGTAATCTTGGCCGTACCCGTTACTTTAGAAGCAATGTGCCCGTTTACGCCCAAGCCTACGCTGTTGCCAACGGATTCATTGGCTTTATTGTCTTCATAGCTGATGTCGGAATAGTTGTATTCCACGAAGAAATTCGTTTTAGGAGAGACATTGTAATACAACTGCGCACCCAAATTGACGCGGTTGCGGTTCAAGCCGCTCTCTTTGGATTTCATATAGCGGTCAAACACATCGTCCGCGGTGAAACCCACGCCGAATTTCTTTTCAGAAGAAGTCTTAAAAGAGACATAGCCAATGTTTTGAATACGCTCCGCACGATCCGTCAAAGAGCTGTTGGCCGGATCAGAGGTAAACAGAAAGCGGTCCCCGACGTTAAGCCAATCATTCTGCAAAGCCACGTTGCCCGCGGCGTTCCAGAAGTTGTTGGTGGAGCTGTCTTCTGTATAAGCATTATAGCCCACCATGCCGTCGGCGGTTAATTCCAGCCCGCTGCCCGGGATATTGGCTTTATATTCAGCGCCCACTTGTGTGGAGCTGATAAAAGAATCCGTTTCATTTCCGTCGGTCAGATAGATGTTGTCGTCATAGCTGAAATCTTCCGACACCTTAAACGTTACGGGAGAGGCGGCCGCAGGCCATGCCATCAACACCGTTAAAAATACGATTGCTAATTTTTTCATGTGTATTTAATTCTCCTAGTTGCGCGGTGCAGAAGGGCTGAGAGTTTCCTCATACGTTTCCTGCGTATTTTGGGCCTGCTGCTGCGTCGCGGCGCTGTTGTTGGTCATTTCCGAAGAAGCCACCACAGCCGGCACGGAAACGGAGGAAGCCGGCGCGCTTACAGAGACGGAAGAACCGGCTCGAACCGGCTGATTATTGACGGAAACGGAACCCGCACGCACGGACACCGTCTGACCGGAGACCGCCACCACGGCGCGGCCCGTAGAGCTGACGCTGCTGCCGTTAATGGTAACACCGGACATATTGTTGCCGCTGAGAAGTACCGATCCGTCAGAACTTTGAGAAATGACCACTATTTCTCCGGCGGGAACAAAAATTTCTACACCGTTATAGTTAATAACCGTGTCTTCGTCCGCATTTACGCTTACCGTGCTGCCGTTTTCATACTTGGTAGTGGTGCCGCCGCGCTGTACCGTTACAGCAGCATTGGCAACTCCAAACAGAAAAAGTGCACCAAAGACCAGTGCCAAACTTCTTTTCATGTTCTTACTCCTTATGTTTTTTGGTTTTTCAAAATTCCCTGCTTTATAAAGTATACCATTTTTTGAATAAAGCCTCCCTAAAAACTTGTACAGTTTTTGGATTATCTTTTTTATAAGAGCGGCAGTTGTAGCAAAAGCTGTTTTTTACTAATATAAAAGTAAAGTCCCCTGTATAATTTTAAGGAGTCTGCATGCTGAAACCGACCTCTTCTACGGCCTATGCGCCTATCAATAACGCCTGTTTGCTGATTTTGGCCGGCACGGCTTTGACGTGGATTTTGGTATATGCCAAAGCCGTACTGATGCCCTTTGTCATTGCGCTTTTTTTATCCATTGTGCTTAACACCATAGCCGATTGGATGAAGAAAAGATGGAAAGTGCCGCATCTGCTGGGATTTTTATTGGGGATACTGTTATTTTTGGGACTGGCCGCTCTGTCTGTCGTATTCGTCAGCAACTCTATTTCTTCTTTCGTTAACGGCGCCAATATTTATGCGGAAAAATTAAACGATACCGTGGCATGGGCATTAAATACAGCGCAAAAAATCGGCATAAAAACCAATTCCGAATTTTTGGCAGACGCCCTAAACCGCCTCCCCGTATTCAATGTTTTGCGCACCATGGGCGGCGGCGTAGTGTCTTTCATATCCAACCTGACATTAATTTCTTTATTCCTGATTTTTCTGTTTATGGGCCGCGCGACGGGAGATGAGAAAAACGCTCTTGTTTCCAATATAGAAAAACAAATCTCCTATTATCTGCTGATTAAAATTTTTGTTTCTTTACTGGCGGCCGTATTAACATGGATTATTTTGTCTTTGGTCGGCACGGAGCTGGCGTCTATGTTCGCCGTTTTGACTTTTGTGCTGAATTTTATTCCAAACATAGGGCCTTTTATCGCCACCGTTCTGCCGCTGCCCGTCCTCTTTTTGCAATACGGTTTTGATTGGAGAATGATTTTGGCCATTTCTCTGCTGACGGCCACTCATTTCGTAGTGGGCAATGTGCTGGAAACCAAGTGGCTGGGCAAGGGAATGGACTTAAATCCCGTCATTGTCATAGCGTCTTTAATTTTTTGGGCTTTGGTATGGGGTGTGGTTGGCGCATTGTTGGCCGTACCGCTGACTTCCATCATTAAAATGATTTTGGAACGCAGCGAACCCACAAAACCGTTTGCCGATTTACTGGCCGGACGCCTGCCATTTAAATAGGAGCGTGTATGCGCAAAACATCTCCGTGGGCTTATATCCCCTCTTTGTATTTTCTGGAAGGGATTCCCTACATTATCATCAATACCGTATCCGTCGTCTTATATGCGGATTTAGGTTTCCAAAACGACCAAATCGCTTTTTGGACGGGTTGGCTGTATTTGCCTTGGACGCTGAAAATGCTGTGGAGTCCGCTGGTGGACGGGAAAAGCACCAAGCGCCGCTGGCTGCTGGGGGCGCAAAGCGCCATGGCCGTCGTGTTTTTAATTCTAGCAGCCCTCAATGCATGGAATGCATTCGCCCATGCACAGCAAACGGCCCATTTGTCTTTTTTTTCTCTGTCTTTGTTTGGTTTTTTGGCGGGGGCGTTTGTATCAGCTACCTTGGATATAGCCACGGACGGATATTATCTGCTGGCATTAAACGCACCGCAGCAAGGTCATTTTGTAGGCATACGCACCATTTTTTACCGTTTGGCCATGATTTTTGGCAGCGGCATTCTGGTGGCTGTTACGGGAGCTTTGGGCAAGTCCGCGCCGGACTCTCTTATGCATGCGGCATGGCCGAACAATTGGTCCGTCATGTTTTTGTTTTTGGCTGTACTGTTTGCGGGGGGCGCCTTGTGGCATAAGCATATATTGCCCATCCCCTCTTCAGACGGTCCTGCCGCAGCCAAAACGGGGCGCGCTTGGGCCGACGCGTTTAAGAGTTATTTCACGCAAAAAAATATTTTATACATTCTGATTTTTATTTTGTGTTATCGGTTGGGAGACGCTCTCTTGGAAAAAATTGTGCCTCTGTTTTTGTTGGGAAAAACCCAGCAAGGAGCCATGGGCTTGTCCGTACAAAGTTACGGGCTGATTAAAGGCACGTTGGGGCTGGGAGCCATTATCGCCGGCAACTTGGCAGGCGGCTGGCTGCTGGGCCGCTGCGGATTCAAAAAATGCATTTGGCCCTTTGCATTCATTTTAATCCTGCCTAATTTCTTTTACGTCTATATGGCTTATTTCCATCCTTCGCTGCCTGTAACGGCTTTGCTGATTACGCTGGAACATTTCGGCAACGGACTGGCGCTGATGGCTTTTTCCGTATTTATTATGTATGTTTCTCAGGGAAAATATAAAACCTCTCACTATGCCATTTCCACGGGTATTATGGCGCTGGGCATGATGCTGCCGTCCATGCTTTCCGGCAAGTGGCAAATGCAGCTGGGATATGCTTCATACTTTATTTTGGCTTCCGCCGTCAGCGTTTGTACGCTGGCCGTCATTCCGCTGACTTTCAAAATTAAATCCATAGAAGAAACGGAAAAAGCTTTCCGCACGCATATTCCCCACATTTCGGACGCTGATTAAATGAAAAAAGAAATTTTGCTTTCCACCGAATCCATCAACCCCCGAACGAAGAATTTGGACGTTTCTTCGCCGCGGAAGATTGCACAATTGTTAAACGCGGAAGATTTTAACGCGGCCCAAGCCGTGCAAAAAGCGGGTCCTGCCATAGCCAAAGCCATAGATTTAGCCGCAAAAACCTTCCTGAACGGACATAAAATTATTTTTATCGGAGCGGGAACCAGCGGCCGGCTGGGAGTTTTGGAAGCGGCCGAATGCGTGCCGACTTTCGGCATTAAACCCGAACAAATATGCGCCGTTATGGCGGGAGGAAAAAATGCCGTTTTCCGCTCCAAAGAAGGAGCAGAAGACAACGCCGAACAAGGAGAACAAGACCTCTTGCATGTCGCCGGAAAAGGAGATTTTGTCTTCGGTTTAAGCGCCAGCGGCACAACCCCTTATGTCTTGGGAGCCTTAACAGCAGCCCGAAAAGCGGGCTGTTTGACCGCGCTGATAACCTGTAATCGTCCGACCGATTTTGCCGGTCTTTGCATCCATTTGCCCACGGGAGCGGAGGCCCTGACCGGCTCTACGCGCTTAAAAGCGGGCAGCGCCACCAAAATGGCCTTAAACGCCATTACCACCGGTGCGATGGCCCGCGCCGGAAAAGTCTACCAAAACCTCATGGTGGACGTACAGCCCACCAACCAAAAACTAATTCGCCGCGCCATACGCCTGATACGCATCGTATCGGGCGCGGACGAAAAAACGGCGCAAAAATTATTGACCGCTTCAGGCCGAAACGTTAAAACCGCCATCGTCATGCAGATGAAAAACACGACACGCAAACAAGCGGAAAAAATATTGCACAAACACCGTGGTTTCTTGGCGGAGGTTCTCCATGAAAAATAAATATCCGCATCACGCTTTTGCCTTGGGTTTAATGAGCGGCACCAGCTGCGACGGGTTGACTTTATGCGCCGTTGCACTGCGGCCTCTGTGCGTTTTGGCGTGGCATAATTATGCCTATTCTGCCGTTTGGCGCACGCGGCTGCTCGGCGCGAAAAATTTACGCGCCCCTCAATTATCTTTATTAAATTTTGAACTGGGCAAACTCTATGCCCAAAAAACAAAACGCTTTTTGGCGCAATACAACCTGCATACGCGAGATATGCTTTGCATAGGGATGCATGGTCAAACCGTTTATCACGGTCCGCAAGACGCCACCCCAAACACCCTGCAAATAGCGGAGCCGTCCTTTTTGGCCGCGCAACTGGAATGTCCCGTCGTCAGCCACTTTCGCGAAAAAGATATGGCTTTAGGAGGACAAGGCGCACCGTTAGTTCCTTTTTTTGATGAATATTTTTTCGGAAAAGGAGCGCCAAAGATTTTACTCAATTTAGGGGGAATAGCCAATATTTCTGTCGTTGGGAAAGGAATCAAAACTTTTGGTTTTGACTGCGGCCCCGCCAATACGCTGATGGATCTGGCCTGCATGCGCCTAAGACACTGTGCTTTTGACAAAAACGGTGCATGGGCCGCAAAGGGTCATCCTGATGAAAAAAGAATAAAAAAGTTGCTTCGCCAAAAAAACTTCCTCCGCAAACCGCCCAAGAGTTTTGACAAAAACGACTTTGGAGAAAATTATTTGCTCCGTCATTTTGGCGGGATAGAAGAAAGCGCCGATTTGCTGGCAACGCTAAATTTATTCACGGCGGCCATCGTCGCAGACGCCATACGTCGTTTTATTCCAAAAACCCTGCAAAAACAAATTATCGTCTCCGGAGGAGGGGCATATAACCGCACTTTGTTGGAAAATCTGCGCCGTTTAAGCTCCCTACCCGTCCACACTTCCGCACAGGCTGGCTTAGATCCGCAAGCCAAAGAAGCCGCCGCTTTTGCCGTTATGGCTTGGCTTGCGCTGCAAGGCAAAACCAATCATTGCGCCCGCGCTACCGGCGCGCGCAAAAACACTGTGTTGGGGAATATTATTTTATGAATATAAACCGTATGATTTTTCCGGGTTTTTGGTTTGGAAAAAGCAAAACCGAAGACGCCTTAGAAATGGCCAAAAGAGGCGCGGGCGGATTTTGTATTTACGGCGGAACAAAAAAAGAATTGCAAAAGCTTATCGGCACGCTGAAAAACGCCGCCGCGGCGCCGCATTTGTTTATCTGCGCCGATTACGAGGACGGTCTCGGCCGTTGGATAGACGGAGAAAGCTGGGTCTTGTCCAATATGGCCGTCGGAGCGAACGCAACGGAAGGAGCCGCATATCAAAAAGGATTAACTTTGGCGCGGGAAGCCAAAAGCGTCGGGGCAGACTGGGTTTTTGCCCCCGTAATGGATTTGTGTGATGAAAAGCAAAACCCCATTGTAAATACCCGTTCTTTTGGCGCGCAAGGACACACCGTCGGCAAATTGGGTGCGGCTCTGTGCCGCGGCTTGCACGACGGAGGCGTATTAAACAGCCTAAAACATTTCCCGGGCCACGGGCGCACCACGGCGGACTCCCATTTGGCGCTCCCTGTTTTGACACAAACAGAAGAGGCATTAATCTGCCACGAATTGGTACCGTTTCAAACGGCTCTGCCGGAAGCGGACAGCGTCATGGCAGGCCATTTATTTTTTCCGGCATTGGACGCACAAATGCCCGCCTCGCAATCGCACGCCATTTTGACGGGTTTATTAAAAGAAAAAATGGGTTTTCAAAAATTAGTGTTTACCGACGCCCTGTGCATGAAAGCCGCCGGAGACGAAAAACAAACCGCATTAAACGCGCTTCGCGCCGGCGCACACATTTTGCTGTCGGCGGAAGATTCCGTGGCTTTGTCTGATTTTTTGCAAAAGCAAACTCTTCCAAAAAATTGCGCGTCCGTTTCCGCCAAACTGCAAGACGAAGCTGCCGCTTCGCTGTCCGGCAGGAATAAAACGGGTCTGAGCGCGGCGGAATTTAACGCCGCCTACGCCGCATCCTGCGCCGTATGGCACGGGGAAAAACCGCAAAAGCCTTTTGCCAGCATTGCTTATCTGGAACTGGGAAACGAAGAAAATTTTGCTGCGACAGATTTCTTAGACCGTTTGCAGCAAGCAAATATTCAAATAAACAAATATCCTCAGAAAGCGGATTTGCTGGTGGCGGTTTCTTTTTCCAATTACAAAGCTTTCAAGGGGCATATTAATTTATCCGTGCAAGAACAAACATCTCTGCGCCATGCCGCCACGCAATATGCACGCAGTGTTTTTATCAGTTTCGGCAGCCCGTTTGGCGCAGAAAGCATAAAAGAACTGACCGCAAAATTATTTTTATTCAGTCCGGCCAAAGAAGCCCAAACAGCCGCAGCCGATATTTTGCTGGGCAAACAAAACGCTTCCGGCAAACTGCCTTTCTAAAAAACGCTCCGATAAACGGAGCGTTTTTTAATATTGTATTTTATCTTCTTTTTTATCCCACCGGTCAAAAGGCTCTTCATTGCCGTCTAAAGCTATGCACTCTGTGTGAATGGACCGCTGATGGAGAGGCAGCATGATTTCGTCATAAATAAATTTATCGTCAAACCCGTGCCGCGCCGCCGTATGCCGGTCCGCGGCAAAATACAAAGCCTTCGGCCGCGCCCAATATATGGCTCCCAAACACATCGGGCACGGCTCGCACGAAGAATAAATAATACAGTCTTTCAGATCAAAATTGTTCAATTTTTTACACGCATTGCGGATGGCGTCCACTTCCGCATGCAGGGTGGGATCTTGTCCGGAAAGGACCTGATTGCTTCCCCGTGCAATAATTTCACCGTCTTTGACAATCACTGCGCCAAAAGGACCTCCCCGCCCTGTCGCGACATTTTCGCGGGCAAGATTAATGGCCTGCTGTAAAAATTTTTTATGTGTTTGCAATTCCTGTTCATTCATAATAAGCTCCTTTCCCGCATGCACTATATTATATTACAAATGGACGGTGCATGTGGCATTGCGGCTGTTGTCAATGCGACGGCCATTTAACAAAATAAATCTGCTGTTAGCCGCCACGGTAAAATTTTTCCGACCGTCTGTTATTTCATAAGAAAGACTGTCTCTTCCGCCGCTGTAACCGCGGTTGCGCCACAATTCTCCGCGGCGGTTAAGCAAAAGTCCCCACTCTGCCGAAACCGTCCGTCCCTCCACAGCCGTCTGTTGGGACGGCCATATGTTTTCAAAAGGCAGTATGGTCCTTTTAACGAAAATCTGTTTCTGTAATTTCTGCACTTCTTCCATTTGCGCCTGCATGTTTTCGCTGATGAATATGGCGTCCAGCGTACGCGAGCCGGACTTCAAAACGCTGCGAGCCAATTTATCCCCGTCTATAGCCGCACCGAATAATATGCGGGTCCCGTCCGCCGAACGGTAAAGTACGGCGTTGTGATTCCATTCGTTCAAAAGCCACACCGTAGGCGAATTAAAAAAAAGATATTGTATGGCGGGAGCAAACAGCATAAGCGCGGCCAACGGCATACAAATACGCCGCACAAAATCTTTTTGCGGTAAATGAAAAAGCAAAAACACCGCCGCATAATAAGAAATGACCCAACCGCTCCGCCAAGCCGCGGCCGGTACCGACGCCAAAGGAAAAGACGCAAACCATACGACCAAATGTTCAAACAATCCCAAAAAGGCCGCCGTAACCGCTTGCAGCAAAAAACCGATATGCAAAAGAGAAAAAACATAATATGCAAAACTTAACGCCATTAAAAAAGATGCCAAAGGCACCAACAGCATATTGGCCAACAAACCCACAAAAGAAATCTTAAAAAACACATTGGTAAAAACCGGCAGCAAAACCAACTGCGTGCTGAGTGTGGCCAGAAAAATTTGAACGAAAAAACGGATCCAGCGAGGCCACGCGGGAGGCAGCGTATAATTGTTCAGACATATAATAATGGCTAGTGTGGCCAGAAAAGACATCTGGAATCCTGTTTCAAAAACGGCGGCGGGGTGAAACAGCAAAATAAAAAAACAAGAAAGAACAAGTCCTTGAAACACCCCGCTGTTGCGATGCAAAAAATATCCCGCCACCGCGCAAAAAGCCATAAAATACGCGCGCACCAACGGCGCGTCCGCTCCGGCAATAAGCGTATACAGACCGGCAATCAACAGGGCCAAAAAAGCGGTTTGACGGCGGCGCAGGCCGAACAAACCGCAAAAAGCAAACGTCATCAGCGTTACAAATCCCACGTTTCCGCCGGACGCCACCAACAAATGTATGGCGCCGCTGTCTTGAAAATCCTCGTACAAACTTTCGTCCAGCGCCGCACGTTCTCCCAACAATATCCCGCTGGCTATCGCCGCGGCGTTTGCGTCAAAACTGTGGGAAAAAACAGATAAAATATCCTGCCTTGCAGCCGAAATAGCGCGAGCTAAAAGAGAAGGGGGTTTTATCTGCCGCGCATGGAAAACCCGTATTTCGCTGAAGACTTCTTTTGAAGCCAAATACGCGCTCCAATCAAAATTGCCCAAAAGCGCTACAGAATAAGGTTTTTTTAACGTTCCGTGCACAAACACGGTCTCGCGCCAAGCGGGAACATAATCCTCAAAACGCGCATACACGTATCCGTCCGCTGGTTTTCCGTTTACATCATATACTTTTAATATAACATTGCTGTGGGTATTTTTTGCGACGGGAAAGCCCAGCACCTTGCCCGTAAGTGTTACATTTTTCTGAGGGATAAAGCGGGAAACGTCCGTTGCACTAGGAGTCGGTTTATAAAACAAACAAAGCAGCGCAATATATAAAACAAGCAAAAAAAGCAGCGGCCTTTTATAATAGCTGGTATGCATTTACATTTTGGTACGGCCTTTAAGAGAATATCCCAAAGTCATCTCATCTATATAATCAATATCCCCGCCTAAAGGGACGCCGTATCCAATGCGGGAAACACGCTCCACCAACCCATGCAGCAAGTCCGCCAGATATAAAGCCGTTGTTTCTCCCTCCGCATCCGGATCCGTGGCCAAAATAACTTCCCTTACGGGAGGATTGGCCCGCTGTACGCGTTCCAACAGTTCTTTTACTTTCACTTGCTGCGCGCCGCGACCTTCCATGGGGGATATGGCCCCGTGCAATACGTGATACAAACCCGTAAAAGCTCCCGTTTTTTCTATAGATTCTATGTCCTGCGGGTCTTCCACCACACAAATAATGCTGCGGTCCCTGTCCGGATCGGAGCAGATAGGACATATTTCCGTATCGCTGTATGCATGGCACAGACGGCAAAGACGGACGTCCTTTTTCATATCAGAAACGGCAGACAGAAATTCTTCCACCTCTCCTTGCGGGGCACGTAAAAAATAGGCCGCAAAACGCTCCGCCTGACGGGGTCCGACCCCGGGCAGCCTGCGCAAAGCCCGCACCAGTCTGTCTAAGCTTTCCATGTTACGCCAATACTTCTCCGTCAATAATATTCAAAATTCCCTTCAATTCTTCCGGAACGTCTTGCCCCGATTTGTGGGGTTCCATATCGGCGGAAAAATCTCCCTTGGCAAAAGGTTCTTCCTCGCTTATCTTTGGCTGCGGCGTCAGAGATTGGGAGGGGACAACAGCAGAAGAAAGCGCTTGCTTTTTCTCCCGTGGGGCAGCCGTATCTTCGGAAGAGAGCTGCAGGGTAATTTTGCGGCCTCCAAGTTTAAGAGCCGTCTTTTCCATTTCCGGTAATTTATTCTGCGCGGGGATTTTATAAAAGTCTTTGTCTTTGCCAAAAGAAATCGTCCAAACGTCCCCTTCGAAATGTACTTTGCAGTTAGTCATCACGTCATATACGAAAGGACTGCCCGAAAAAGCCTTAAGCATGGCGTCCCACAGCTGGCGATTGTCTGAAATTATTTTGGAAACAGCCGTGTTTGCCTGTGGGGGTAAGTCTTCTGGTTTGGGCTGCGGCGCAGAAAAAGAGGATTTTGCCGTTTCTATGGAAGAGAAATTCGATTTTTGCGCCGTAAAAATGGGTGTTTCCTTTTTTTCTTCCGTATTGTTTTGTAAAACAGGGCGGGAACCGGCCGAGGAGGAGGGAGGAGCGGCTTCGCCGCGTTCCAAAACTTCCAGCCGGCGGATAAACCCTTCCACGTCAAAACAGCTGTCCATAACCGTAAACAAACCGACTTCCGCGCTGACTAATGCATTGTCCGAAAACTTTACTTCTTCCGCCAATTTGTTCACTTTGCGCGACAACACGGCCAGCAATCCCGCGGAGGCGCGGGCCGTAATGTCGGCGGCCGCCTCAAAAGGCGCCGCGGCCTGCCCATGCGAAAAATAAAATAAATCGCCCAATACGTTCTTTAAGTCTTTCAAAAAAGAATTTGCGTCAAAACCTTCCGCCCGCAACGTGTCAAAAACTCCATGCAAGGCCGCGCCGTTTTTATCCACCAAAGCCTGTACCGTTTGAGCCAACAGCTCCTGCGGAGTCAATCCCAACATTTCCGCCACCAGTTTTTCATCTATTTTTCCATTGGAATAAGCAATGGCACGGTCCATCAGCGTCAATGCGTCCCGCATGGCTCCGCCTGCGTTTTTGGCAATAATCCGCGCGGCTTTTTCCGTTAAATCCAATCCTTCCGCTTGCGCCAAATCCAAAAGATGATCGGTGATTTCATCCACCGTCATGGGACGGAAACGAAACGTTTGACAGCGGCTGGCAATGGTGCTTGGAACCTTATGCTTTTCCGTCGTAGCTAAAATAAACACAACATGCTGCGGCGGTTCTTCTATGGTTTTGAGCAAGGCGTTGAAAGAACTGGCCGAAAGCATATGCACCTCGTCCAAAATAAACACTTTATAACGATCGCGCGACGCCGCCAAAGCCACCGTATCAATAATGGCTTCACGCACTTTTTCCACTTGCGTATTAGAAGCGGCATCCAGCTCCAGCACGTCCATGTCTTCGCTGCGGGCAATTTCGCGGCATTGAGGGCATGTTCCGCAAGGCTGAGGCGTAGGCTTGTCTTGTCCGTGGCCGGTGCAGTTTAAGGCTTTGGCCAAAATACGGGCGGTTGTTGTTTTTCCGCAGCCGCGCGGGCCGTAAAACAAATACGCATGCGCAATACGGCCTAATTTTAATGCATTTTGCAAAGTTTTTGAAATATTTTCCTGCCCGATTAAATCTTCAAATTTCTGCGGACGGTACTTATTGGCCAAACTGACGTAGGAATGGTTTTCTTCACTCATATATTATCCTCTGAAAAAACGGCGGGCGGCACGCAAACTGCGTTTATAGTCCAAGCTAAAAATACCCGGCCCCAGCAAAAGCAGCGTACACAGCGGGGCACAGGCCAATATGCACAGGCCGGCAAACGCCTTATTATATTCCCCCGCGAAGAATATGATAGCACATATCACAACCAACGGCAAAGACGCCGCCGCGCTCACACGCGTATGCCAGCCAAGCAGCAAAAAAAGTCCCAAAAACAATTCCGCTGTAATAAAAAAGAAAGCCAAAGACACCGGCCACGGCAGCCCCAAAGCGGCCGTATTGACTAAAAATTCCCGCCAATAAAACAAACTTCCCAAAGCAAAATACACCATAGCCGCCCCTGTAAAAAAACGACACAAAAACATGGCTTTGGAAAAAGCTTTTTCATCAATATTACAATGCAAAACCGGCGCACCGTCCTGTTTACCCATATTTTCCCCCGTTAAAACTCTGTAGTAGCCGACATAAAGAAATATGTCTTGCGGTTTTCTTCTCTGTTTTGTTCAAAAATCTCCACGCCGCCGCTGACGGTGGTCAGCCCTAAATGCAAAGCCAAACCCGCGGCAACGGATACCGTATGATCGCTGTTGACTAAATATTTGTACCGCGAATACACGGCGTAAGGCGTTATCCAGCGCGTGCGGTATGCCAAACGGACGGCGGCCACATCGCTGACAAATCCTTGTACAACCGCCGTCATAAATGGAATTTGCGTCCAGTTAGATGTGATGTCTTGAGGCGGCTTATTATTATATTTTATCACTTTATCATACTGTGTCTGCAGCGCAAAACGGCCCATCTGCGTACCCAAGAGCAAACTGAGTTCCGTCGCCACGGTCTTAAAACGGTTTTCCAGCTCGTTTCCATGCAAATCTCTGTCTATTTTGTAACGGGTCTGCCCCGCATAAACGCCGACAAACGGATTCTTGAAAATACCACAGCGGTAACACAGTACATATCTCAATCCGGCGCCATAGCCTACATTTTGGAAACCTAAATTTTTAGGCACATACGAAGCTCCCGCCACGGCGGTTAAAAAATCCGTAAGTTCGTACTCCGCCATCAAAGCTCCTTTGAGCATAGCCCCCTGTTCGTCTTCTTCGCTGTCGCTCATGCGGTAGTAGCCGCCGGACGGAGTCAACACCAAGCCGTTGTCCAAATCCCACCGGAAATTTCCCCGCATGGCGGCATAGCCGCGTTCTCCGTGTACGCCGGCAAAATGGAGCTGCCCGTAGGAATACACCCACGGGCAGACCAATAAAACCAACGCAAACAGCAGGCGCAAATGAAACATTATTTTTTGGCTTTATTCTCTTTGGCTTTTAACGCCGCGATTTTTTTATCTTCGTCTTGCAAGAATTTAACATAGTTGGTCGCTTTGCGTTTTTTCCATGCGCCTTTATGGTATGCGTAGCCGATAATCAGCGGAATCAGCGTCGTGCATTCTCCGTATACCATCTGCTCCAGCGCGGTGGATACTTTGCCCCAGCTGGAAGCTTCTTTGAGCGTAGAGCCGGACAGCGCGCCGTCGCGCTCATCGGCTACCGTGATTTGTACGGCATATTTGTGCATGGGAATTTCCGCCCCTAAAATTTCTGCGGCCACCACTGTGTCTTGCGCAAAATTCTTCGGCACGCCGCCGGAGAACATCATCAGTCCGGTTTCTTTGGCTTTGATTTTGATTTTGGTCAATTCCAAGAAATCTTTGGCGCTGTCTATGGTTACATGCGCCGTCGGGCGCTCGGTTTGATGGGCCACAAAACCAAATCCTGCGGAACAATCGGAAAAAGCCGGTACAAATATAGGCACGCCGTATTTATATGCATTATATACGACGCTGTCTTTGCCTTTTTTGTTTTTCTCCAGCCATTTGCCCATTTCCCAAATAAATTCGCGGGAAGAATACGGCCGAGGCTCCAAAGCGTTGCAAATTTTGTGGACGGTTTCATCGCACACTTTCAGCTCATCTTCGTTAATGTAGGTGTCGTAAATACGATCAATATGCAAATCGCGCAATAAATTATCATCGGCGTTATGCTGGCTGCCCAAATAATGTTTATAGCCCAGCGCTTCAAAAAAATCTTGGTCCACAATGTTGGCGCCGTTGGAAACTATGGCGTCCACCATTTTATTTTGAATCATGTCCACAATGATTTTTTTCAGTCCGGCTGAAATCAAAGAGCCGGCAATGCACAAAATAACGGAGCAGTTTTTGTCGGACAACATTTGATGGTAGATTTTGCTGGCGCGGGCCAAATCGCGGGAAGAATACGCCATGTTTTCAAACGCTTCCACCATAGGAACCACATTGTATTTTTTCATGTCAATGTGTTTGATGGTGCTTTTGAGGAAGTCTTTTTGCGTGAGTTTTGCCATTTTTTGTTACACCTCTGCCTATGAGAATATGCGCCGCAAAAACGGCGCGTTTTTATTTGTTTTCTGTTTAATAAATTATATGAAAATTTCACCTCTTTTCATAGTAAAATATAAGAAAAGGCGCACGCGCACAGCCGGCGCAAAAATCCACTGTTTTCAAGGAGCGTGTATGTATCCCGAATTGCAAAAACAAGACCCTGAAGTTTTCGCCGCGGTGGCGGCCGAATTAAACCGCCAACGCAGCAAATTAGAGCTGATCGCTTCGGAAAATTTTACCTCGTTGTCCGTCATGCAGGCGCAGGGGTCCGTGCTGACCAACAAATACGCGGAGGGATACCCCGCCAAACGCTATTACGGCGGATGTGAATTTGTGGACGTGGTAGAAAATTTGGCCATTGAACGCGCCAAAAAAATTTTTGGCGCACAGCATGCCAATGTCCAGCCCCATTCCGGCGCACAAGCCAATATGGCCGTATATGTGGCGCTGGTAAAACCCGGGGACACCGTGCTGGGCCTGAATCTTTCGCACGGAGGACATTTGACGCACGGCCATCCCATGAACTTCTCCGGCAAATATTTCAATATCGTTGCCATGAACGTGCGCCAAGACACCGAGGAAATTGATTATGACGAAGCCGCCGTTTTGGCCCTGCAGCACAAACCAAAATTGATTATGGCCGGCGCGTCCAATTATTCACGCGTATTTGATTGGAAACGCTTGCGGGAAATCGCCGATTCCTGCGGGGCGTATTTGGCCTGCGACGTGGCGCATTATGCAGGACTGATTGCCGCCGGCGAATACCCTAATCCCGTGCCGTATGCCGACGTAGTAACCACCACCACGCATAAAACCCTGCGCGGACCGCGCGGCGGACTGATTTTATGCAAAGAAAGCTTGGCCAAAGCCATTAATTCCGCCGTATTCCCGGGCGTACAGGGCGGGCCGCTCATGCACGTCATTGCGGCCAAAGCCGTATGCTTTGGCGAAGCGTTAAAACCCGAATTTAAGACCTATCAGCATCAAGTGGTATTGAATGCCAAGGCCTTGGCCGAAGCGTTAAAAAACAAAGGCTACCGGCTGGTGGCCGGAGGTACGGACTGCCATGTCATGTGCTTGGATTTGCGCTCCAAAGCTCTGACGGGCAAAGCGGCCGAAGCCGCCTTGGACAAAGCCGGTATTACCGCCAATAAAAACACCATCCCGTTTGATCCCGAAAAACCTTTTGTTACCAGCGGACTGCGTTTGGGAACACCGGCCGTTACGACCCGAGGTATGAAAGAAGCCGATATGCAACAAGTGGCCGACTTCATAGACCGCGCCATCGCACATCATGAAGACGACGCATATCTGGCGCAAGAAGCAAAAGAAGTGGAAGCTTTTTTGAAAAACTTTCCGCTTTACCCACAATTGGGCTGAAAGAGACCGTCTATATAAAAGGCCCGCTTCTATGAGCGGGCCTTTTTAGAATTAGAAACCGCTGGTACTATCCCAACCGAGAGATTCCATCTGGCTGCATAAAAATTCCCCCAAATCCGATTCATGATAACAATACCGAAACCATGTGCCGTCATCCTGTTTGACTCCGCCCATTTCGGTTATCCATTCCCCGTTTGCATCCGTATAGATGGCGATCCATTTATAATTATCGATACCATACATGATGTTTTTAGAGTGATAATACGTTCCGTCAAACGTCAAACCGGCAAACACGTCCTCATAAATATGCACCAAATCTGCGGCTTCCCCTTGAAAGGAATCGCCCGTGGACATTTTATACATATCCAACGCGTTTTCTAAAGATTTGGTTCTGACGGACACTTCCCGCATGCGGGCGGAATGGACGGCTCTTTCATACTGCGGCAGCGCAATGGCAGCCAAAATGCCAATGATAAGCACCACGACCAACAGTTCAATTAGGGTAAATCCTCTTCTCATTTTTTTCTCCCTACAATGGTATCTAATCGTTCAAAAACACGTCTTAGCGGCGTTTGTTTTTCGCCATGTATAGGGGATCAAAAAAAAAAGCGAGTCCATGCTCGGGCGTCTTTCAGCAAAAAACGGCAACGGCACCGCGGTGGACGCCGGTGCCATCATACTACCATACTACCCCAAATGCCGTTTCTTCACTTTCATGCGGGCAATCGCCTGTTTGATTTCCAACTCGGCCAATTCAAAGTCAATGTCAGCGTCTTTATTTGAGAGGGATTCCTTGGCGCGTTTGATTTTTTGTTTTTCTTCTTCCTCATTAATTTCGTCCGCCAGATCCGCCCCCTCGGCAAAAACATTTACCGCATTGCGCAAAATTTCGGCAAAACCGCCCAAGACGGCAAATTCTTCTTCTTTGCCGTCTTTGGTATAACGCAGAGAGCCAAAATCCAATTTGACAACCATAGGAATATGCCCCGGCAATACGCCCATTTCCCCTTCCGCCGCCGGCAATACGACCGCCTGCACGGGCAGCGCATTCAAGAGCTGCTTTTGCGGAGTAATGAGGTTTAAGGTCAATGTTTTAGGCATAATTATTCGTTATCTTTAATCTTTTCGTAATTGGCCAATACGTCTTCAATGCCACCGCACATAAAGAAACAAGATTCGGGAATATGGTCATAATCTCCGTTGACAATTCCCTTAAACGACTTAATGGTGTCGGCCAGTTTGACGTATTTGCCCGGACGGCCCGTAAACTGTTCGCCCACCGCAAACGGCTGCGATAAAAAGCGCTGTATTTTGCGGGCGCGGTTAACGGTTTTTTTGTCTTCATCGGACAACTCGTCCATGCCCAAAATGGCAATAATATCCTGTAAGTCTTTGTATTTTTGCAAAATGCGCCGCACTTCCTGCGCCACATTATAATGCTCGTCTCCAATAATGCGCGGGTCCAGAATGCGGGAAGTGGAATCCAGAGGATCTACCGCCGGATAAATGCCCAAGCTGGCTAAAGAACGGGACAAAACCGTCGTGGCGTCCAAGTGGGAAAACGTTGCCGCCACACCCGGGTCCGTCAAGTCATCCGCCGGCACATATACCGCCTGAATGGACGTAATGGCGCCTTTTTTTGTAGACGTAATTCGTTCCTGCAATTTGCCGATTTCCGTGTTCAGCGTCGGCTGATAACCCACCGCCGAAGGCATGCGCCCCAACAAGGCGGATACTTCCGAGTTGGCCAACACAAAGCGGAAAATATTATCTAAAAACAGCAGCACGTCCTGTCCCTTTTCATCACGGAAATATTCCGCCTGCGTTAAAGCGGTCAAAGCCACTTTGGCACGGGACCCGGGAGGTTCGTTCATCTGCCCGTAAACCAACACCGTTTTATCCAAAACGGAACTGCCGTCTTTAAGTTTTGTGTCCTGCAATTCCAGCCACAAATCATTTCCTTCGCGGCTTCTTTCCCCTACGCCGCCGAATACGGAGCTGCCGTGGTGTTCGCGCGCCACATTGTTAATCAGCTCCATGATAAGTACCGTTTTGCCCACGCCGGCTCCGCCGAACAAACCTACCTTTCCGCCTTTCATATACGGGGCAATCAAATCCACCACTTTAATACCGGTTTCAAACAGTTCCGGCGTGGGATTTTGATCTTGAAGGGAAGGCGGCTCGCGGTGAATAGGTTTATGTTCTTTGGCTTCAATGGGGCCGCGGTGGTCTTGCGGCTGGCCCAACACATTCATGAGTCTGCCCAAACAGCCCTCTCCCACAGGGACTTTCAGGGCTGCGCCCGTATCACGCGCTTCGGCACCGCGCTGCAAACCGTCCGTACTCTCCAACGCTACACAGCGCACAATACCGTCACCCATCTGCTGGGCAACTTCCGCCACAATCACTTTATCTTTTGAAAGCTGTATTTCAATGGCGTTTTCTATGGCCGGCAAATGAGCGGCATCAAACTGTACGTCTACAGCCGCTCCAATCACCTGACTGACTTTTCCGGTATTCATCATTTTATTTCCCCTGCTAATTTATCCGTTTAGGGCATTGGCCCCGTTCACAATATCCAAAATTTCATTGGTAATGCCCGCTTGGCGCACTTTATTGAGCTTAACGCCCAAAGCGTCCGCCAAGTCGCTGGCGTTCTTGCTGGCGGCGTCCATGGCATTCATGGTGGCGGCCAAATTGGCTGCTTGGCTTTCCAGCAAAATGCGGTACATATTGGCCTTTATCAGGCGCGGCACCAACAAACGAAAAATTTCCGACACGTTCGGCTCAAACAAAAACTCCGTTTCATCGTTTTGTTTGACCTCCTGATCCAATGAAAAGGGCAACAGCTCCTGCTGTACCAGCCTTTGGCTGCCCATAGACTTAAAATCATTGTAAATCAACGTAACGGAAGCAAGCTTGTTATGAAAGAATTCTTTCATCACGGCTTCGCCTAAAAGTTCCGCATGCGCATAGGTGATTTTTGGAAAAATACCTACGCTGTCATAGACAATTTTAATGTTTTTATGCTTCAAACGCCCGATAAAATCCCGCCCTTTTTTGCCAATGCAAAAAACGGCAATTTCCTTGTCTTGGTTTTCTTTCAAGAACGCCACGGCCGCGCGCAAAATGACCGCATTGAATGAACCGGCCAATCCTTTGTCGCCCGTGATGACTACCAATCCTATTTTTCCGGCGTCCGCCGTTTTGTTTACAAAAAAACGGGAGGCCCAGCTTTCCGTGCCGTCCTGCGGTTCGGGCAAAGCCAAAACTTCCTGCTTCAAATCAGCCACCATATCCAACATTTTTTTGGCAAAAGGGCGGGCGTTGTCCATGGTTTGCTGCGCTTTGCGTATGCGCGCGCTGGAAATCATTTTCATCGTCTGCATGATTTGCTGTGTGGAGCGAATGGCTTTTATGTTTTGGCGTATGTCGCGTAGCGATTCCATACAAAATCCTTATTTATTTCTGTTTTCCAAAATTTTCACGTAATCGGCTATGGCTGTTTCCAGCGTGTAATCCGGCTTGTACCCGATTTTTTCAAAAGCCAAAGACATGTCGGCCTCGGTTTTATTTTGGAAAAACGGATACGGATTGTCTATATAGTCCGGCTCCAATTTTGTACCCAGTTCTTTGTTTAGGCATTTAATGACGTCATTGTAACTGCGGGCTATCCCCGTTGCACAATTATATACAGCGGTCTCTTTGCCGTTCTGCAGTGCGCACAAATTGGCTTTGACCACGTCTTTTACATACACAAAATCGCGCATCTGCTCTCCGAACTTAAAAACACGCGGACGCTGGCCGGCTTTCATCTGATTGTACAGCTGATAGACCATGCTGGCCATTTTGCCCTTATAATCTTCACCCGGGCCGAATACGTTGAAATAACGCAAGCCGATAATCTTCATATCCTGATGATCATGGCTGAACAGACGGGCGACATTATCATCAATCACTTTGGAAAAACCGTATACGTTCTCCGGATGTGTCGGTTGGCTTTCTTTCATGGGAACGGCGCCGTTGCCGTACGTGGCGGCGGACGAGGCATAAATCACCTTGGGAATTTCATTTTCGGCCGCGTAATTTAACAAATTGCGGAAAGCCTCCACATTTTGTTCCATCATCTTTTTTTGGTCCATCACCGTCGTATCCGTGATGGCGGCCTCATGAAAGATGGCGTCAAAATAATCGTTTTCGGGCAAATATTCAAACAGATCCGCCGCAATAACGTCGCCTTTGAAACCGATCAGATTTTTGAAGTGTCCGTTTTTGGAAAAATCATCAATCACCGTCACTTCATGGCCTTGGGCTTCCAGCGTTTTGGCGATATTGCTTCCTATAAATCCGGCGCCGCCGGTAACTAAATATTTTTTCTTGCTTTCCATGCCCGCTCCTTAATTTGCGCGAAAGACGTTTTTGAACGCTTCCAACGCCGCATCCATTTTTTTGGCCAAATCATCGGTTAATTCTTTGGCGTCGTCCAGCTCTTTCATTAAATCTTTTTGCTGCAAGTCGGCCCACGCCAACAATTGTTTTTCATATTCGCGTACGTGCTCCACTTCTATACCGTCCGTGTAACCGTGTACGCCGGCGTACAGCGCCAACACTTCTTGACTTAGGCGCATGGGCTGGTATTGGTTTTGCTTGAGCAGCTCGCTCATGCGTTTGCCTCGGGCTATTTGCCGTTGGGATTCTTTGTCCAACTCGGACCCGAACTGCGCAAAGCCTTCCAGCTCCTGATATTGGGACATATCAATGCGAAGCGTACCGGCCACTTTGCGCATAGTCTTGCGCTGGGCAGAGCCGCCCACACGGGATACGGACAGCCCCACATTGATGGCGGGTTTGACGCCGCTCAAAAACAAACTGCTTTCCAAATAAATCTGTCCATCGGTAATGGAAATGACGTTGGTGGGAATATAAGCCGAAACGTCGTTTGCCTGCGTTTCAATAATGGGCAGTGCGGTCAAAGATCCTCCGCCGTTTTCATCCGACAGTTTGCAGGCGCGTTCCAACAAACGGGAATGCAAATAAAACACGTCCCCGGGATACGCTTCACGTCCGGGAGGACGGCGCAAAAGCAAAGACATCTGGCGGTAAGCCTGTGCGTGTTTGGACAAATCGTCGTAAATAATCAGCACATCTTTGCCTTTCCACATAAAATATTCGCCAATGGCACAGCCCGCATACGGTGCAATATACAAAAGAGAGGCCGGATCGGCCGCCGTCGCCGCAACCACCGTGGTGTATTCCATGGCGCCAAAATCTGTCAGCGTTTGCACCACTTGAGCTACCGTACTGTTTTTTTGACCGACTGCCACATAAATACACAAGCATCGTTGGTCCGCCGGCAAATTCTTCTGGTTGATAATGGCATCCAGCGCAATAGCCGTTTTACCGGTTTGCCGGTCGCCGATAATCAGCTCGCGCTGTCCTTTTCCGATAGGCACCAGCGCATCTATAGCTTTCAGCCCCGTTTGCAAAGGCTGTTTGACGGGTTGGCGCTCCACAATGCCGGGCGCCACAATATCCAACGGCATGTTTTTGTCCGTCTTGATTTCACCCTTCCCGTCTAGCGGACGTCCCAGCGGATCCACCACGCGGCCGATAATGCCGTCGCCTACGGGGATACTGATTACCTCTCCCGTCCGTTTGACCGTGCCGCCTTCATGCACCAAATCATCTGATCCCATCAACACGCAGCCGACATTGTCGTATTCCAAGTTCATAGCCATTCCTTTTACGCCGTTGCCGAAATCCACCAGTTCGGAAGCTTTCACTTGGTTCAAACCGTATACGCGGGCAATACCGTCGCCTACTTGGATGACGGTGCCGACTTCGCTCAAGTCCGCTTTGGTTTCAAATTTTTCTATTTTTTCTTTAATAATATTGGTTATTTCTTCCGGTCTTATTGCCATAATCGCACCGTTATTTCGTTAGTTCTTCTTGTAATTTTGCAAATCGTCCTTTCAGTGTACCGTCTATCAATACATCTCCCAAACGGGCGCTCAATCCCCCCAAAAGGGAAGGATCCGTCGTGTATTGAGCCTGCACTTGTTTGCCGGCAAATTGGCCCAGCGCTTCTTCTACGCGTTTTTTCTGATCGGCAGACAGCTCAAACGCCGTCTGCACCTGCGCGCGCAAAACGCCTAAACGCTTATCCAGCAAAAGACGAAGTTCGCTGACGCAAACATCCAGCAAATAATATCTTTTTGCTTCCAACAAAGCGGAAATAAAACCTGATACTTCTTTGTCAGAAGCGAACGCCTCTTTGACTAAATGTATTTTGTCAACAGACGCAACGGCCGGATCATTCATATACGCTTTGGCGCCGCGCAAAACTTGCGCCGCTTGTTTAAGCGCATTAAAACGTTCCGCCGCATCGGCGTTGTTTTCGCTTAATGCGTCAAACGCGCGGGCATACCGTCCGGCTAAAATACGGTCAGCACTTTTCATAGCGTTTTAGGCACGGGCCGAACCCGCGTCTTTTATCTCCTGCAGCACTTCGTCTACTGTCTTTTCGGCCGCCGTCTGATCCATTTGCCGGCCCGTAATTTTAACGGCAGCCAGCAAAGCGGTGGCTGCCACCTGTTTGCGCACATCGTCCAAAGCTTTATTTTTTTCCGCCTCTATTTGCGCTTTGGCCTGCTCTAACAGCTGCTGCGCCTGCTGCTGACTCTGCGCCAACAGCTGCTCTTTCTGCGCAAGCCCCAAAGCCACGGCTTCTTGCATTTTTTTGGCGGCTTCGTCAGAAATTTGCTGCAGTTTGGCGTCCAGCTCCGCTTTGGCGCTTTGTGCTTCTTCCCGCGCTTTGACGGCGGCGGCTTTGTCATTTGCTATTTGCTGTTCGCGGTTTTCCAATGCGCCAATGAGGCTTTTCCATGCAAATTTATGCAGCAGCCACACCAACAGCAAAAAGTTGACAACCGTCAGCGCCATTACCCCAAAATCGGGACTTAACAGTTTATCCATGCTTTCCCCTTCCGGAAAAAACTTACATAACCATCGTCAGCAAACAAATGACCAAGCCTAACATCGCGGCGCCTTCCAGCAAAGCAGCGATAATAATCATGGTCGTGCGGACGGCGTTGGCGGCTTCGGGCTGGCGGGCGGTGCCTTCCAAAGCGGCGTTACCGATTTTGCCTAAGCCCAAACCGGCTCCGATGACCGTCAAACCCGCGCCAATGCCGGCTGCAATGTATTTCAAGACTTCCAGTTCCATAGTTTTTCTCCTTTTGCGGGATGCCCCGCTTTATTAAATTTAATGAGAATGTATGACCAACCCTGCATAAATGGACGTTAACAAGGTAAACACATACGCCTGCAAAAACGCCACCAACAGCTCCAGCAAGGTCATAAAAATTTCCAGTCCCATAGCCGGTACGGCGGACCCCGCACCCGCTATTTTGCTCATCTGCCCTATGATAAAAATAATCAACAATAAACTCAAAAGCACCATATGTCCCGAAAGCATATTGGCAAAAAGACGAATGGCCAGCACGCATACGCGAATAATCAGACTGATGACTTCCAACGGAAAAATCAAGGGCACCAACCACCACGGCGTTCCGCCCGGGACAAAGGTTTTTACAAAACCCCACCCTCCGTGAAATTTAACGCCGCAATAAACAATCAGAGCGCCGGAACACAAAGCCAGCGCGCCGGTAACGGCGATATTGGACGTAATGGTTTTCATCTGCGGGATAAGTCCCGCCAAATTGGAAAACAAAATAAATAAAAACAACGTGCAGAAATAAGACAGGAAAGGCTTCCCTTCAATCCCCATGCCCGGGATGACGATGCCGTCCCGCATAAAGGCCACATATTCCTCTCCCAGCGTATGCAGCAGCCGCATAAAAACGCTTTTGCCCGTGCGGGACATTAAAATGCATACAACCAGCAAAACTACACTGATGCCGAACATGGTCAACGTATGCGCGGTAATGGGCAAATGCCATGCGCCAAGCATGATTCCCAAATCATGATCTAAAATATGATGAGCTATGGTTTCAGATACTTCCATTTTTCTTATCGTCCTTTTGTTCGGCTTCGGCGCGTTCCATGCGTTTGGCTTCTTTAACCACCATATACATGCCCAACGCAAATCCTACAAAAACCCCGCCTATCGACAGCCATGGCGTACTGCCTAATTTTTTATCTGCCAAAAAACCGCCAGCAGTACATAAACCCACGGCTACGGCAAACTCCAACCCCAATGTGGTAATGACCACGTGATCGCGCGGCGTAAACGGGCCTAAGCGCATGCAAACCTCTTTTGTTTACCGGTCGGTAAGTTACTACTTCATATTATAGATAAATTACAGCAAAAAAGCGAATTTCTTCCGCCGGAAAAAGGCTTTTCTATATTGTATTAAATCCAACACAAAAGAAAAATAACTTTTTGCATTTTTCCTTTGCCGAACGCGGCTTGTCGTTCAAAAAATAAAAACCGCCAAACAAAAACCCCGACTTCCGTCGGGGTTTTTATCAAATGGAATATGTAAATATTTTGCTTTCAAAAGGATTCAGTTTGACTTCAAATCCTTGTTCTCTCAGCTGCGGCGTTACGGAAATTTGTTCGCCGGAAAATTCTTCCGTCAGTTGTTTTCCGTCTCCGCCGGCCGCTTTCACTTTCAGCAAACATTGCGCCGGAGCGGCGCTGTAATTGATCAGCACCGTAGAGGCCGTGTTCATCTGTTTCCACGTCCAGCACAAGATATTGCGGCTTGAGCCGTCGCCGCCGCAATTGCGGACATCCGTCAGAGACCACTGCCCGCCGTGAAACGCCGGCTTGGAAGCAATTTTGAGCAATTTTTCATAATAGGCGCGTATGGGTGCGTCTTCTCGGAAGAAATCTTTTACGTATTGTATCGGCACGCGAACAGGGTGGCCCATCATCTGAAAGAAATAAATCATGCGCGCACCGGGCAGGGTGGCAATAATGGTGCTGGCCGCTAACGATTTATCCCTTCCGAAAGCTTTTAAGCTTTCTTCTTCATCGTGATTGGCCGTAAAACGAATGGAACGCATCTGATACAAATGCTCCGCTCCCAAATGTGCTTTTATACTTTCGGGATCCGAAAAACGCAGCCGGTCATACAACACTTTATCATAGGTGTAATCAAAGCCCATCTGCTGTATTTCCCACTCCAGGCCCCAATATACTTCCGCAATGAACTTAAAATCCGGCCTTTCTTCTCGCACTTTTTGCAAAGCGACGGACCAAAATTCCTCTTTCGGCAAATTTCCGCCTATAAATTCCCACCATGTGTCGCGGTGTACTTTATTCAGCGTCAGCATAGCCATATCACAACGCACCCCATCACACAAAGAAGCCACTTTCAGCAAGTTTTGCAACATGAATTCTTTGGTCTTGGGATTAAAATAGTTCAGCTGGGCGCTGTCCGTCCACGGAGCAAAATAAGGATCTCTGCCGTGTGCTATCCAGACGCCCGCAGCGTTTTGAAAAAACCAATCTTTATGCGTGCGGGGTTCTTCTTTGCCGGTGTTTATGAAAAATTCTGGATGCGTATCCACCAGCGGACAGTCTATCGCCGTATGATTGGCTACAAAGTCCAAAAACAAATCCATGCCCATGGCATTTAACTTATCGTGCAGCTGGCGCAAGCCGGCCTCTCCGCCTAAATCCGAAGCCGCTTCGTATTCATAGATGGCGTAAGGGGAAGCAATAACGTCTTCGTTTTTGAAATCAGGATACACTTGGCCTATTTGAGCCAAAATGTCGGCATTTTCGCGCGCGATCACACCTGCTTTTGGGCTTTGTTTCCACACGCCCATCAGCCACACGGCATCAAAACCGAGAGCTTTGAATTCCCTCCAATATTCATCAGGAATCTCCTGCAGGGCAAAGCGCCTGCCATGCTTGGCTTCCAACCGCGCAAGCCAAGCGCGCGTATTTATCTCTAAAATATGCGGATTCGTCCTCATAATACAATTCCCCTTAGTTACTTTATAGCACTTTGTAACCTTTTTGTAAACCTTTCTTACGCCATAATAAAAAGATTCTTTTAGCCAAAAGCAATTATCCAAACGATCCGCATAAAAACACATAAAAAACCCCGCCGTAAAGCGGGGTTTTTGTAAAGAAAACTATCTCTCTACTTATCTTCCGTCTGAACCTCTTCTTCGTCGTCTTTGACGACAGGAGCGATACGGGCGATTTTGTCGCCTTCTTCCAGCTTGACCAAACGCACCCCTTGCGCATTGCGTCCGACGGAACGTATTTCTTCACAGCGGATACGGATGGTCATTCCTTTTTCCGTTACGACCATCAGGTCTTTGCGTTCGTCCACCATCTTAATGCCTACGACGTTGCCGTTGCGTTCCGTGGTTTTGATGGTAATAATGCCCATGCCGCTGCGGTGCTGGCGTTTATACTCGCCGAAAGCCGTGCGTTTGCCGTATCCGTTTTCACACACGGACAATACGTCCGGCTGCAGCGCATTGTTGGGGGCCTGTTCCATACCCACTACTTCATCGCCTTTGGAAAGCGTTATGCCGCGCACGCCTTTGGCCGGACGGCCCATAATGCGTACTTCGTTTTCATCAAAACGAATAGATTTGCCGAACTTCGTAGCGATGATAATATCGCCGTTTCCATAAGACATTTGCACGCTGATCAGCACATCCCCTTCTTCCAAACCAATAGCGATAATACCGCTCTTGCGTATGTTGGTAAACGCGTCTAAATCCACGCGCTTGATGCTGCCCAGACGGGTGCACATAATCAGACAGGCTTTTTGTCCGGAAGAATCCTGTTGTATTTGATTAAAGTCTTCTATGGCCAAAGCGGAGGTAACTTTTTCTTCTCCCACCAACTGCAGCAAATTGACCAACGCTTTGCCTTTGGACATTCGTGTTCCTTCGGGTATTTCAAAAGCGCGCAATGCAAACACGCGGCCGCGGTTGGTAAACATTAAAATAGTGGCGTGCGAAGAAGTAATAAACAAATGTTCCATGAAATCTTCTTCTTTCGTCTTGCCGCCTATAATGCCTTTGCCGCCGCGGTTTTGACTCTTATACGTGGAAAGAGGAATGCGTTTGGCATAACCGTCATTGGAAATGGTGATGACCACATCTTCTTTTTCAATAAGGTCTTCCATGGACAGCTCCGTCATGTCCGGTCCAATCTCCGTACGGCGTTCGTCTCCGTAATTTTTCTTCAGCTCCAGCAATTCATTGACGATAATATCCAAAATTTTCTGCGGATCCGCCAAAATGCCTTGCAGCTGTGCTATCAACTTCAGCAAATCTTTCTGTTCTTGCTCAATAGCCGCAGAAGACAGCTGCGTCAGCTGATGCAGCCGCATATCCAAAATGGCCTGCGCCTGTACTTCGGAAAGCTTGAATTTGCCCATTAAAGCCACTTTGGCGGCGGCGGCGTCTTGACTGTTGCGAATGATAGCCACCACCTCATCCATATTTGCAATCGCAATAAGCAAACCGGATAAAATATGTTCGCGGCGCTGGGCTTTGTTCAAGTCAAATTTCGTGCGGTTGGTAACAATCTCACGGCGGTGTTTGACGTAAGCTTTCATCACGTCTTTGAGGGATAAAATGCGAGGGCGGCCGTCCACAATGGCCAGCATATTCACCGCAAAAGACGTTTGCAGCTGCGTGTGCTTAAAGAGATGGTTTAATACGACTTGCGCATTTCCGTCGCGTTTAATTTCAATGACCAAACGCATGCCGCGGCGATCCGACTCGTCGCGGATATCGGAAATATCCGTTATTTTTTTATCACGCACCAAGGCGACAATACTTTCAATTAAAGAAGTTTTGTTGACTTGATACGGAATAGCCGTTACCACAATGGCCTGACGTCCGTTTTTACGTTCTTCAATTTCCGTGGCGGCCTGCACGCGTACGCTGCCGCGGCCCGTCTCAAAATAATCATGTATGCCTTTGGTGCCGCGTATAATGGCGCCGGTGGGGAAATCCGGCCCTTTAATGATTTTCATCATTTCCTTGGTCGTAATGGCCGGATTTTTAATATAGGCTACAATACCGTCGCATACCTCGCTTAAGTTATGCGTCGGAATATTGGTCGCCATGCCTACGGCAATACCGGAAGAACCGTTGACCAACAGCGCCGGCAATTTGGCCGGCAAAACCGAGGGTTCCATCAAAGATCCGTCATAGTTAGGAATCATTTTGACGGTATCTTTATCCAAATCATTCAGCATTTCATCGGAAATACGCTGCAAGCGGCATTCCGTATAACGCATAGCCGCGGCAGAATCTCCGTCTATAGAACCAAAGTTGCCCTGTCCGTCAATCAGCGGCTGGCGCAGCGAAAAATCCTGCACCATGCGCACCAACGTGTCATAAACAGCAATATCTCCATGCGGATGATATTTACCCAACACATCACCTACTACGCGGGCGGATTTTTTGTAGGGCTTATTATATTTAAGGCCCATTTCGTTCATGGAATACAGCACGCGGCGGTGAACGGGTTTTAACCCGTCACGCACGTCCGGCAGCGCACGGCCCACAATCACGCTCATGGCATAATCAATATAATACGAACGCATTTCATTGGCAATATCGCGCTGCTGTATATTGCCAAACAAATCTACATTGTTTTGCTGCGGCTCGGCGGCCGCACCGGTCATTTCTTCGCTCATTGTCTTAAACTCCCATTAAACCGTTCTTTCAACTATCCGTTATTAAATGTCCAGATTTTTAACTTCCAACGCATGCGTTTGGATAAAATCGCGGCGGGGTTCCACCTTATCGCCCATCAGCATGGTAAAAGCATGTTCCGTATCGGCGGCATCATTTATTTTTACCTGTATCAGCTTGCGTTTGGACGGATCCATGGTGGTTTCCCACAATTGTTCGGGGTTCATTTCTCCCAAACCTTTATAACGCTGTATCATGGCGCCGGAAGACGCCGCGTCTTTGACGGCCTTTAACAGTTCCGCCAGACTGAATACCAAAACATCCGTTTTGCCGTTATTGACGGTAAAAAGCGGACTGACGCGTTCTTTTTCATTTTCCACTTTGGGATATTGTTTGAAATTATATCCCATGCTTTCCAATTTCTTCTCACAAGCCAGCAATTTGCCAAATTCAAATAAGCTTTGATGTTCCGGCTGCAAGCTTTCATCGTCCAGCGTCGTAATGTCCACTCCGTCGGCCGACAATTCTTCTTTTTTCTCCAATACATACTCATCGGCATAGGCGCGGTACTCGGTTTCGTCAAAGAAATATTTATAACCGCCGCTTTGCAAAGGAATGCGGTACACGGGTACGCGTCCTTCCGCCAGAAAAGCCTGAAAATCCGCAAACGTAATATTTTTGACTTCCAAGGCGGCCAATATGTCTTCCATATCGCGAAGCACTTTAAGCATATCGGCCAATTTGTCTCCTTCCAATTTGGCGCCTTTATCATCAGAAACCGTAACAGTGGCCAATCCTTCTTTCAGCAGCCACTGCTGCATTTGTTCTTCCGTTTGCAAATATTGTTCCAATTTTCCTTTTTTAACTTTGTACAGAGGAGGCTGCGCCAAATAAACGTGTCCGCCCTCAATCAAAGGACGAAGCTGCCTATAAAAGAAAGTCAGCAGCAGCGTGGAAATATGCTGTCCGTCTACGTCGGCATCAGCCATCAGAATAATTTTATTATATCGGAGTTTAGATATATCAAAACCGCCTTCTCCTTCGCCGACGCCGGTACCGACGGCAGCAATCAAATCGCGCACCGTATCGCTGGAAAGAATTTTGACCAGTGGGGCTTTTTCCACGTTCAAAATTTTACCGCGCAAAGGCAAAATGGCCTGAAATACGCGGTCACGCCCTTGTTTTGCGCTGCCTCCGGCGGAGTCCCCTTCCACCAAAAACAATTCACATTTTGCGCTTTCCCGTTCTTGGCAGTCGGCTAATTTGCCGGGCAATCCGCCGCCTTCAAACGCTCCTTTGCGGCGCGTCAAATCACGCGCTTTGCGGGCCGCTTCGCGCGCTACGGCGGCATTTATGCATTTTTCACAAATAGCTCGGGCCGTTTTCGGATTTTCCTCAAAAAATGTTGCCAACGTTTCGCCTACGACGCTGCGCACAATGCCTTCTATTTCCGAATTGCCGAGTTTGGTTTTGGTCTGTCCTTCAAATTGCGGGTGCGGAATTTTTACCGATAGCACCGCGGTCAGCCCTTCTTTAATGTCGTCTCCTCCCACGGAAACGTCTTTATGCTGTTTGGATAAATTATTATTTTTAATATATTCGTTGATAATACGCGTCAGAGAAGAACGAAAACCCGTCAAATGCGTACCGCCCTCTACGGTATTGATATTATTTACGAAAGAAAACACGTTTTCGCTGTATCCCTCATTGTATTGAATGGCAAAAGATATATAATTATCCCCAACGGTTTTTGTCAAATAAATCGGTTCGGGATTAATGACAGTTTTATTCGTATTCAAATACTTGGCAAACTGAGAGATGCCGCCTTCATAATGAAAAGTTACCGTTTTCGCTTCTTCCGCGCGTTCATCCGTAAACAAAATTTTTACGCCGGCATTTAAGAAAGCCAACTCACGCAAGCGGTTAGCAATCGTTTCATATACGAAAGCTACATCGCCGAAAATTTCTTTGTCGGCTTGAAAGGTAACTTTGGTGCCGTGTTCTGACGTCGTGCCTATTTCTTCCAGTTTGGTTACCGGTTTGCCGCGTTTATATTGCTGGCGGTATATTTTCCCGTTCTTTTTTACTTCCACTTCCATATTTTCTGACAAAGCGTTCACACAGGATACGCCCACCCCGTGCAAACCTCCGGACACTTTATAGGCGCCGCTGTCAAATTTACCGCCCGCATGCAACACCGTCATAACAACTTCCAAAGCGCTTTTATGGCGGAGCTTAGGATCTTTGGCATTGGTCATTAAATCTACGGGAATACCGCGACCGTCGTCTTCCACCGAACACGTCATATTGTCTTTGATGGTAACTTTAATTGTGGTAGCGCCGCCCGCCAAGATTTCATCAACGGAGTTGTCCACTACCTCGTACACTAAATGATGCAATCCGGGCAGCCCTGTAGAACCGATATACATGGCCGGACGTTTGCGCACAGCCTCCAAACCTTCCAACACTTGAATTTTTGACGAATCATATTGTTTTTCTTCTTCAGTCATGTATAGCTCCTAAATCTTTTACTATTTCTATTTTTTTTATCCAAGGTTTATCAAAATGTTTATTTAATTCTTTTATTAAAAAATCCCGTCTGCCTATTAATTCATTGCGCGCTACGGATAAACGCACTTGTACATAAATACAGCCGCCAACGGCATTCACTCCGTATAATTTCCAAAATTTGCTTTTTTCTCCCGTTAAGTGTTTCCATATATGATCCAGCACGGCCAAGCGGGTAAAAATTATATTTAAACTATTGTATTTTTTTGACAAATCCGCCGTTGATTTCCAGACCGTATGATGGTTTTTTTTTATATTCATGTTATATTTGTACGGGCATAATGACGTATTTCACCTCATCATTCCCAATGGGCACGATCAGTACAGGCTGGGAAGCATTAATAAAAGAAAAAGACACTTTTTCGCTGTCTATATTTTTTAATACGTCAATAATATACTGCGGCCTAAAAGCACAATCAAACGCTTCCTGCGTATATTCTATGGGCAATTCATCGGTAAATTCCATATTTTGTGAAGTGGAAGAAACCGTCATACTGTTGTTTTCCAGATGAAACTTGACTGTACTTCCAAATTCACCAGAGCATAAGGCGGCGCGGCGCGTAGAAGCAAGCAATTCTTTGGTAAACGCTTCAAAAAATATATTTTTCTTTGTCGGAATTACTTGTTTGTAATTTGGAAAATTTCCTTCTATTAAACGAGAAATAAAAGTCGTTTCTTTTATCTTAAAACTTACCTGATTGGAAGCGACATACACATCTATTTTCTCTTCTTTGTCCGGTTTAGACAAAGAAATAAAACGAACCACTTCATTCAAAATTTTGGTTGGAATAATAATCTTAAATTCCCCCGTTCCGGCCAATGCCTCATGGCTGGCCACTGCCAAACGACCTCCATCCGTGGCTACCACTTCAAAATTTTCAGCCGTATTATTCCATAACAACCCGTTCAATATATAGCGCGTTTCCTGCGTGGAAGCAGAAAAAACCGTTTTATCAATCATCTGCTGTAAAGTCTGGGAATTTAAGGAAATAGTGTTTGTTTTTTCAATTTCAGGAATAGGAGGATATTCTGATTTGGAAGTACCAATCACCCAAAATTTGCTTTTGCCTGATTTAATATGGAATTTATTATTATCACCAGTAAATAAATTAATTTCTTTTCCGTCGGGCAAATTTTTGATGATTTCTGAAAATTCTTTTGTGGGTACCGTAATACTGCCTGCTTCTTCTATTTCGGCGTTAATATAATGGACAACGGCCATTTCCATGTCTGTGCGGACCAATTTTACTTTTCCATTGTCCTGCGTTTCCATTAAAAAATTATGCAAAATGGGCATCGTCGTGCGGGAGGCGACTCCTGAGGAAATAACCTGTATACCTTCCAAAAGGGTTTCTTTAGTAATATTTATTTTCATACTTTATATTCCTAATTATATTATCCTGTTTATAATGTGGATTTTGTTTACAGTACTATACAAATCTATTTTGTGTTCTGTGGGTAACTTTACAGAGTTCTGCACATTGTACACATTTATATTTCCAAAAAAAGGTTTTCTTTTGTTATCTACTTCTTATTCCACAGTTTTTATTTTTTATCCACAGATTTAATATCGCTGATTATTTGGTTTATTTCCGCGGAAAAAAACGGATCCGTCTTGATTTTTTCTTTTACCAAATCTCTTGCATGTACGACGGTGCTGTGGTCTCTGTTAAATTCACGTCCGATTTCCGGCAAAGACATATCCGTCAGTTCCGTGCATAAAAACATGGCAATTTGACGCGGCCACGCCACAGATTGTGTTTTTCTTTTTGACGTGAAATCTGTGATATCTATCTTAAAATGTTTTCCGACGATTTTTTTAATCGTGTTTACGTTAACCGCCATGCGCTGTTCTTCTTGCGTCAAAATGTCGGCCAACACAACCTTGGCGATGGAAATCGTGGGGACGACGCCGTGCGTACTGCAATAAAATACCAATTGAAAAAGAGAACCTTCCAATTCCCGCACATTGGTTTGAATCCCCTCCGCTATAAAAGCGATAACGTCATCGCCTATGTCAAAATGAATAGCGTCCCTTTTTTGTCGCAAAATAGCGATACGCGTTTCTAAATTAGGCTTTTTTATTTCCGTAATAATACCTGAGAGCAAACGGGAGGATAAGCGTTCTTCCAAGCCTAATTCCTGCGGAGTACGGTCCGAGGACAGTACAATTTGACGTCCGTTTTCAAACAAAGCATTAAACGTATAAAAAAATTCTCCTTCGCTGGCTGTTTTTCCGGCCACAAACTGAATATCATCCATTAACAGACAGTCTAAAGAACGGTATTTTTTACGGAAACTGTCTGAAGATTTGTTTTGCAGAGATTCTATATATTCGCTGACGAATTCTTCGCCTGACATATATAATACTCTTGCCGCGGGATTTTGTTGTAAAATCTGATTTCCGATAGCATGCAATAAATGTGTTTTTCCCAAACCCGGGGTGGAATAAATAAGCAAGGGATTATTAATGCGGTTTCCCGGTTGGTTTACTGCCGCTTGAGCCGCTTTATAAGCAAGACGGTTTGATGGAGATTCTATAAAATTGTCAAATTTGTAAGAATCATTCAAATGGGAGTTAAAAGGATTTGCTTTTATTTCCGGTTCATGGTCAAATACGGAGACAGACGGTGTCTGTATAATAGACGGCTGTGTATTTATTTCTTTTATCACGTAAGAAACGGTGATTTCCATGCCGGTATGCTTAAAAAAAGCGTCTTTTATAATATGTTCATAGCGGGATTGAATGGTTTTTTGCCAGAGAAGGTTTGGCAGCTGTATGGACAATACTTGATTTTCAAACTTACATACAGTCGGCCGGAGCCACATATCATAGGTGTCTTTGCCTAAAATAGTTTCTATTTCATGAAATATAGGGGCGAGCGTATCGCCGGATGAAAGAGTTTCCACAAAAATATCCGCCTAAATATAAGAATACATTCATCTTATCAATTATTGGCATACCCGTCAACCGTAAAACACTATTTTGTCTTTTAAGAACTCAAAATGCACAAAAATGAAATTTTTTTTCAAACCAGCAGGGGGGATACTGTTTCCGTAAAAAACAACAAAAAATTGTATTTTAATGCGTAAAAATAAGAAATGGGCAGTTATCCACAGCATATTACTGAATATAATCTGTTTTTTATATTGCCAAATAAAAAAGAAACAAATTATAATAAAAATAAAATTAGTATAATAAATAAGAAATTTTCTTATTTATTGTGTATACTGCAGTTTTGAAAACAAAGTATAATAAAGTATAAATTAAGAAAAAGGAGTGGAGTATGACGCAAATGGGTGAAATTTATAAATGTAAAATATGCGGAAACATCGTAGAAGTGGTTCATGCGGCTAAAGGAGAACTGGTTTGCTGCGGACAGCCTATGGAAAAACAAACAGCCGGCACAACGGACGGTGCAACGGAAAAACATGTTCCCGTCATTGAAAAAACGCAGAACGGTTACAAAATAAAAGTAGGTTCCGTGGCGCATCCGATGCTGGAAGCGCATTGGATAGAATGGATTGAACTGATATGCAATAAGTGCGGAAAGGTGCAGCGCAAATACTTAAAACCCGGGGAAGCTCCCGAGGCGGTGTTTATTTCTGATTCAGACAGTGTTACCGTCCGCGAATATTGCAATTTGCACGGTCTTTGGGAAGCAAAAAATTAAGATTTCATTCCCCGCCGTATTGGCGGGGATTTCGTATGGATAAAAAGGAGAAACTATGCAGGCTGTCAAGATTACAGATAAAGTATATTGGGTGGGGGCTATTGACTGGAATATACGGGATTTTCACGGATATTCCACCAAGAGAGGCACCACATACAATGCTTTTTTAATATTAAGTGAAAAGCCAACCTTAATTGATACGGTCAAAAAAGAATTTTATCCGGAAATGATGGCCCGTATCGCCAGCGTCATTGATCCTAAAAAAATAGAGATTATTATTTCCAATCATTCGGAGATGGACCATTCCGGCGCGCTGCCCCAAGCGGTTGCTGCCATACAGCCCAAAGAAATTTATTGTTCCGATATGGGACTGAAAGATTTGACGGCTCAGTTGTATCCGAATTTTCCCATGAAAACAGTTAAAACCGGAGACCGGATTGATGTGGGCGGCGATACGGTTTCGTTTGTAGAAGCGCGCATGCTGCATTGGCCGGACAGCATGTTTTCATATTTGGAAAAGGAAAATGTATTGTTTACCAATGACGTGTTTGGCATGCATTATGCGACCGGCAAATTGTTTGATGATGAAAATGAAGAACGTTTGTGGCTTTATGAAGCGGAGAAATACTATGCCAATATTGTGCTGCCGTATTCGGATATCGTATTGCGCTTTTTGGATACGGTAACAAAAATGGGGCTTTCTCCTAAAATTATTGCGCCGGATCACGGTTTTGTATGGAGAAAAGACCCGTCAAAAATTGTCAATTTGTATGCCAAATGGGCGGCCCAAGCTCCTAAAAATAAAGCCATTGTCGTATATGATACCATGTGGGGCAGCACACAAACGATGGCGCAATATGTGGCAGAAGGATTGCGTTTAGGAGGAACGGAGGTCAAATTATTGTCCATGCATGCCTGCCACCGCAGCGATGTGGCGACGGAATTATTAGACAGTCGGGGACTGATTATCGGTTCTCCGGTATTAAATTCCGAAATTTTTCCGTCTATGGCAGATGTTTTGTGCTACTTAAAAGGCCTGAAAAAGAAATATTTGGTGGGAGGCGCTTTTGGTTCATATGGCTGGAATCCTGCCCCCGTGAAAGCGTTGGCCGACACCTTGCAAGCTATGCATGTGGAACAGGCGGCTCCTATAATCACGTCTCAGTTTGTACCTGACGAAAAGACGCTTCAGGCGTGTAAAGAGTTGGGATTGACGGTCAGCAAAAAGATTGCCGAACAACTAAAATAAACAGCAGAACGGAGGAGCAGCATGGTGGAAAAAACGATTGCAGACGGTTTAGGTTTTATCACCTATGGGCTGTATATTGTTACTTCTTCACATGACGGACGAGATAATGCCATGATTGTAAATACCGTTTTTCAGGTAACGGCAGATCCCGCCCGCGTGGCCATTTCCGTCAATAAAGAAAGCCTGACGCATGAAATTATTACCAAAAGTCGCATTTTTGCGGCCATGCCGCTGGCCCAAACGGCCGATTTGCCGTTTATCGGCAGGTTTGGTTTCCGTACCGGACGCAATTTTGATAAATTGGCGGGTGTGGAATGGGTCAGAGGCCCGTCGGGCTGTGTGCTGATTAAACAACATACGCTGAGCAGTCTGGAAGTAAAGGTGGAGCAAACTTTGGACGTCGGCACACATACTTTGTTTGTCGGACCGGTACAAGATGCTCTATGTTTTCATGTGCCGAACGGAATACCTATGACGTATGAATATTATCATACTGTCATTAAGGGCAAAGCTCCCAAAGGCGCTACCCACAGCTAAACGCGGACGGTAAAATATTTTAAGCAAATACACAGTTACATGACAGGAGGAAGTTTTATGAAATATATATGTGAAGTTTGCGGGTACGTATATGACCCCGCTGTCGGAGATCCGGAACACAATATAGCCGCAGGCACGAAATTTGAAGATTTGCCGGTGGATTGGACCTGCCCCGTTTGCGGCGTGGGCAAAGATCAGTTTAAACCCGCCGAGTAAATTTCTGATCTTTGCTTATAGTGAAAGCGGAACAAATTTTGTTCCGCTTTTTTGCTGCTTGTATAGATATGGCGTGAAAGTAAAAGATAAGCGGCTGGGAGGCTAATGCAGTTTTTGTCCGTTTGCTGGCCGGTCCTTTCTATGGTTTTCAGAATTGTTATGCCGTTTCCGTTTATTGGCTGAAAAACGGATATGCCTTGATTTGTTTTTTTTTGATACCCTATACATGGCGGAAAAACAAACGCCGCTGATACGTGTTTTTGAACGATTAAACGCAGTTATAGGAAGAAAAAAATGAAAAAAGGTTTTACTTTAATTGAACTGTTGGTTGTGGTGCTGATTATTGGCATTTTGGCGGCCATCGCTTTGCCGCAATATCAAAGAGCCGTGGGAAAAGCCCGTGCTGCCGAAGCCTTAAGCGTTTTGTATGATATAGCAGAAGCGGAAAATTTATATTATATGCAAAACGGCGAACTAACGGACAATGCAGATCTGTTAACCGTGCAATTCCCGACCGGTTCGTCGCATTATACGTATGATATTGTTAAATTTGCCGATGGCCATATAGATATTGCGGCGAACGGAAGAAAAGGTCCCAGTTTCATCGCTGTACAGACGATAGATTTTCCCAAACCGCCTGTTTATTGTAAACCCGGCGTAAGTGCGGCCTATGCAAAGATTTGCAATGCCTTAGGCGCTGTTGACTGTCAAGTAGGGACGGCTTGTTATTTGAAGTGGACTGAAAGATAATCAAACAAACATCCTTTTTCGGTAAAAATATATTCAAGGCCTTAGACGGATTTTGTTTGTCCGTATACGGTTTTTCTTTTCTCATTCGGCTTCGCTTTGCGCGTTTTTCGCTTCGTGCGGAAAAGGGTACTTTGCTATAATAAAATCATGAAGATTTTATACGTTTCTTCCTCCACGGAAACGGGCGGAGCCGAAACCGCTTTGCGCGCTTTGGCTTTGTACGCGCAAAAACAAGGACATACGGTGAAGGTTATTTCCTTAAAACCGCTGGGAGCCGTAGGTGCAGACATGCGGCAGGCAGGACTGGACGTGATCAGCCTGCATTTGGTCGGAAAAATTCGTCCTTTGGAAACGGCCGGCGTGCTAGTGCGTTTGATGCAGGAAATAGAAAGTTTTGGTCCGGACATCGTGCATGCCATGTTGTACCGCGCCATACAATTATGCCGTTTGGCGAAACGGCGCCTACCGTTTACTTTATTAACGACGCCGCATTATGATTTATCTCGAAAGAATTTCTTTTTGCGTCTGATAGACCGCGCGCTGAAAGAAGAAGATAATATCAGCGCGGCGGAATCGCAAGCCACCAAAGCGTATCTGCTGCAGAAACAAAAATATTCCGATAAAAAAGTGCGTCTGGTAACCAATGGCGTGGATAGACATATATTTCGCCCAAACGTTCATCTGCAAACGAAAGAAAGAGAAAAATGGGGGTTTTCGGCGCAAGACGTAGTGTTTGTTTGCGCCGCCCGTTTGTCTAAAGAAAAAAATCATAGACTTCTTTTACAGAGTTTTGCGTCCGTAGCAGCTAAAAATGCACGGGTAAAGCTCCTGCTGTGCGGAGACGGACCGGAAAAAGAAGATTTGGCGGAATTTGTCCGCAGCCATGCTTTGGAAAAAAAGGTATTTTTTACAGGAGAAGTAAGTGATATATATCCTTTTTTGTTAGTATCTGATGTGGCGGTATTAGTTTCTTTCGTTGAAAGTTTGCCCATGTTTTTATTAGAAGCTTGTTCATGTGGTCTGCCTGCTATTGTTAGTAAAGTGGGAGATATGCCACTTCTGATACGGCACGGGATAAATGGTTTTGTATGTAATGAGCAAGATTCGGTTTTATTAAGCGCTTTGATGGCGGAAATGGCGGAAAATAAGGTATTGCGTAAAAAAATGGGGGAAGAATCCTCGGCCCGCATTCAAAGATTTTATCCAAATCCGGCGCAAGTTTATTTGAAAATATATGAAGAAATAAAATAGTTTTCACGTGAAAACAAGGAGCAGTTATGGAGCAAAGACTTTTTGTTGCCGCATGCATTATGTATGCTTTTTCTTGGCTTAGTAAATGGCTTTTTAAGAAAAATCGTTTGGAAAAGAATATTTATTTTGGGTTGTGGCATGCCGTATTTTTATTTTTAATTTTAGGTTGTGCCTATTATATTTTTAGTTTTATTACTCAAAGCGCCGCTCCGGTATTGGAAGGGAGAGGGGTGTCTACAAAAACAATTTTGATTTGTTTAGCTATAGCTGCCGCGGCAATATATGGCTTTTTTTCGGCTAAAAAGAAAAACGCGGAACAGAGAAAGCCTATAATCAAATCGGATTTGGATTGGGCAAACACTGTATATTTTGCCGGTTTTGTAGCGGCTTTTGTAATGTTCTTTTTTGTCCAAGCGTTTAAGATTCCGTCCGCTTCTATGGAAAATACGTTGCTTATAGGGGATCATCTGTTTGTAAATAAAGCCGCCTATGGTTTTCGTATTCCTTTGACCCAAATACGCTTTGCGGAATGGAAACCGATATCATTAGGAGATATTATAGTGTTTACTTTTCCAGCAGATTCTCCGGAACAAATAAATTGCGGTGGGCCTCAATATGGGCGGGATTATGTCAAACGTGTCGTTGCAATGCCCGGGGACAAGGTGGAGGTAAAAGACGGGATATTGTATATCAATGATGAGCGGGAAGCAGAACACGGATATGAGGTTTTTGAGCCTGTACAACGCCTGCATGCGGAAGAAGAACTGCCGCAAAACTTATATCAAGCTTTATGGGAAGAGCGAAAACTGGAAAAAGTGTTCGGGCTGGCTTTGCGGGATGATTTTGGCCCCGTCATTGTTCCTGAAAATTCTTATTTTGCGATGGGAGACAATAGGGATAATTCCTGTGATTCTCGTTTTTGGGGACCGGTTCCAAGGCAGAATATCAAAGGAACCGCTTGGTTTATCCATTGGCCTCTGAACCGGATAAGATGGATAAAATAAAATTTGCATATTGCATACGCAAATAGTTTTTGAGTTGACACTTATCCACATAATTAACAGGCTTTTGCACAAGGCCTGTTTTTGTTTTCACGTGAAAACAAAGATATTGCTTTTCTTTATAATTTATGTTTTAATATCCTTATGGAGGTATTATGGGAGAGATTGTAGCTATTGCAAATCAAAAAGGCGGTGTGGGAAAAACCACTACGGCCATTAATTTGGCATATGCCTTGGCTTACTTAGATCAAGAAGTCTTGTTGGTGGACTTTGATCCACAGGGCAATGCAGGGTCCGGTTTGGGTATCAGTCTTGCTGATGGAGAGAAATCCGTTTACCATTTATTAACAAAGAATGCCTCTTTTGAAGAAGTTGTCAAGCAAAGCTCTAATGAAATGTTGGATATTTTGCCAACCTGTAAAAATTTGGCGGGGGCGGAAGTGGAACTGGTCAATGTCCGCGGTCGTGAGAATATGCTGCGGGAAGTATTAATACCTTTGCGCAAAATGTATCGCTATATTATTATAGATTGTCCTCCCTCACTGGGACTGTTAACATTGAACGCCCTTATGGCTGCTGACAGCGTGATTACGCCGGTACAGTGTGAATATTATGCCATGGAAGGTTTGGCGCATTTTATGATGACAGTCTCCAAGATTAAACAATTTTTGAATCATAACTTAAAAATGGACGGCGGCGTACTGACCATGTATGATGCCCGCATGAACCTGTCAAAGCAAGTATTTGCCGAAGTCAGCCGTTATATGGGGCCACAAGTATATAAAACGCCTATTCCGCGCAATATCCGCTTGGCGGAAGCGCCGAGTTATGGGCAATCCATATTTGATTATGAACCGGCCTGCCGTGGAGCAAACGCCTATGTGCAGTTGGCGGTAGAGTTTCTAGACAGGCGCGGCGCCCATGCGTCGGATTTTATCAAACCCGAAATGTCCGTATCGGACAGTTTTAATTACGATTTTGGAGGATAACAGTATGGCCAGACAGGCACTAGGAAAAGGCTTAGACGCTTTATTGAAACAAACGCAGGAAGTTTTGAATAACCCGTCGGTTTCCAGACAGGATTCCGAGTCGGGGTCTTCCGTACAAAAAATCGCTTTGACAAAAATTATTCCCAACCGTTTTCAGCCTCGGCGCGTATTTGATGAAGCCAAGTTGCAGGAATTGGCGCAATCCATTCAGGAACATGGTCTTACACAGCCCATTGTGGTGGTGTATGACGCGGGCATGGATAAATATGAAATTGTGGTCGGAGAGCGTCGTTTTCGCGCCTGTCAATTGGCCGGATTGCAGGAAATTGACGCTTTGGTACACAAAGCGCTGACAGATCAGCAAATGTGTGCTTTGGCGTTGATAGAAAATATACAGCGGGAAGATTTGAATCCCATAGAAACGGCGCTTGGGTATAGGAATTTAATAAATAAATTCGGTATTTCGCAAACAGATCTGTCTCAGTATTGCGGAAAGTCCAAAGGAGCCATTTCCAACTCATTGCGATTGTTGGAGCTGCCCCAGCACATTCAGGACGCTTTACAGGATGGAATAATTACGGAAGGGCACGCCCGTGCGCTCCTCATGCTAACGGATCCAAATAAGAAGGAAACCTTGTTCCAGCGCATGAAAAAAACGAAAATGTCTGTGCGTCAGGCGGAAGACGCCGCCCGCGCTCTGCTGCAGCCGGCAAATGGCAAAAAATCTATAAAACCGCCGGAGGTTATTTCATTTGAAAATGACTTGCAGGCGGCTTTAGGCACGAAAGTGGAAGTGCGTTATGCCAAAAATATGTCCAAAGGTTTTTTGGTTATCCAATATCATTCTTTGGAAGAATTGGATAATTTGGCCGGCAGGCTGAAAACAAAATTATTGTAAAGACAGATCTTTGTCTTTTAGGTCCGGCTTATGCCGGACTTTTTTTATGCCTATATTTTTGTACCAAATAGAAAAGAGGTCCTGTTTTTAATACAAGATACATAAAACCTGATGTTTTGAGCAAAAATGCGTTTTTTGACGTTTTTGCGTTTTGACAAGCAAATTATATTGCCAGCGCATAAAAAATGCTTCTAATGGCCGTTTTTGCGCAAAAAATATTTTTGCCGTCGGAGAATTTGCAAATTCACAGACAAAAAATAGCTTTTAAGGGAAAAGTGGGCTGATTTTTCAAAACTTTTGATTTGAAGTTCAAAAGTTAGGAAAACTAATTTTATAAAAATATGGCTTCCGCTTGGCTTTTATGCAGCATAGCTTTTGTTTTAGCCGGCATGCATAAAAATTTTCGTTCAAAAATTTTATGCGGTATTTTTTATATTTTAATCAAGTTTTGGTTTCCGCCTTATTTCACAGGATAAAAATATGGAAATCAAATGCCCACGCGAAACAAACGGATGTTTCTTCTAACTAAAACTGCTTCCTCTGGCAAGGCATATGTCTGCGCAAAGGATAAAGGGCTTTTAACAAAGGCTTTTTAAGAAATCCGAAAAATCTGTTAGACGGAAAAAAACAAGCCTCCATGGCAGGAGGCTTGAAATAAGCGTAAGTGCGTCGTTTATTTATGTTCGTAGAAATTACGAATTGTATCGCATACCTGTGTTACTTGTTCTGGTGTCAGCTCCGGAAACATGGGGATGGATAGGACCTCTTTTGCGGCTTTTTCGGCGTTGGGATAATCTTCCGCCCGAAGATTCAGGTGTTTATATGCCGGTTGTTTGTATAAAGGCACGGGATAATAGACGGCCGAACCGATACCATGCTCTTTCAAATATTGCTGCAGTTCGTCGCGGCGTTCGGCGCGTATGGTGTATACATAATAGGATTGTGAATAACCGGCCGGAGGCGTGGGCGGGGTGACGACAGGCAGTCCTTGCAATCCTTCTTCATATAAAGCGGCTACCTTCTGTCTGTCGTCGGTCCAATCGGCCAAATGACGTAATTTTACGCGCAGAATGGCGGCTTGAATTTCATCCATGCGCAACGTGGATCCTTCCAAATCATACTCATAAGCTTTGTCTTTGGCTCTGCCGCTGTGGCGCAAGCTGCGGCACCGATCAGCTATTTCATCGTCGTTAGTGGTAATGGCTCCGGCGTCCCCGCATGCACCCAGATTTTTGCTGGGATAAAAACTGAAAGCTCCTGCATCTCCAATGCCGCCTACTTTAACGCCGTCAGCGGTAGCCAAATGCGCTTGGGCGCAGTCTTCAATGACGCGCAAATCGTGTTCGCGCGCCAAATTCATGATGGCGTCCATATCAGCGGGAAAGCCGTATAAATGCACGGGAAGAATGGCTTTTGTTTTTTTGGTGATTTTGCGTTCAATGTCTTTGGGATCAATATTATAGGTTTTCGGATCAATGTCGGCAAAAACAAATTTGGCGCCCGTCAATGAAATAGATGAGGTCGTGGCAATAAACGTAAACGGAGTCGTGATGACCTCGTCTCCTTTGCCTATACCGGCCGCACCAAGGGCAATTTGTATCGCGCTGGCGCCTGATGAGCAGGAAATGCAATGTTTGACGCCTATGGATTCGGCGAATTCTTTCTCAAAAGATTCTGTTTGCGGGCCTAAAAGCCATCGCATGGAATTCAGCGCATCCAGTGCGGCGGCGTTAATTTCGCTTTTTAAGGAATCATGTTGTTTTTGTAAATTGAACAACGGTATGGAAGTTTGGGACATAAATATAGACGGCTCCTTTTATTTATACAGACTGTATACGTCGGGCATTTCCAGCACGTCTTTGGTGATGTCTTGAAACTCTCTTCCGGTAAACGTAGCCACTAATGCGACGGCAAAACAGTTGTCGTGTTTGGTAACTTCTTGTTTCAAAATTTTAACGTTTCTTCTTTCAATTTCTGCACGGATTTGTTCCACTACGCTCCATTTCGGCGCGCAAGTGAGGTAAATGGTGTCATAGCGGCGTAAGCGTTCCAGCAAGCCTAAAGTGCGGCGCACGCCCAATTGCATTAAAATAGCTGCGGCGCAGGCGCTGGAAGCCAAAATATATTGGCCAAATCCTACAGCCATGCCGATGGCGGCCACCAGCCATACGGCGGCGGCGGTGGTCAAGCCGGAAATTTTATTTCCTTCACGCAAGATAGCCCCCGCCCCTAAAAAGCCTACACCGGACACTATTTGCGCCGCGATACGTCCCGGGTCGCCGCCTTTTTCCGCCATATATAAAGATAATATGGTAAATAACGCGGCGCCTAAACAGATAATGGAATTGGTGGCATAGCCGGCGGGTTTTTCATTGTATTCACGTTCCAAACCCATAATGCCGCCCAATACCAAGGCCAAAATAACTTTAATAATAAAATCTTCCATGTTTTTTATTATAGCAAAAGCAGGCTCTCTGCCGCGTTGCGTTTACAGCATCACACTTAAAACGGCAAAATAGCCCAGCATGCATGCGATGCCGACCGGCAGCGCCGTCCGCGCCCAATCGCGGCTTTTGATTCCCAATTTGGAAGAACAAATAATATTTGGAATATTGCCCGGGATCAATAGTCCTCCCGCCAGCACCAAAGACACCAATAAAAACACCAAAGAATCTTTTGGCAATGCGGGCTGAATTTCTATGCTAGCCAGCGTGGCATTATCGAGCACGGCAGAAAGCATGTTAATCCAGTACAGCACTTCACGGGAAAGATGCTCTATGGTTTTTTGCGCCAGCGGTTTTAGTCCTTCTCCCAGTAAAATCAACGCCGCTACGAACAAATATACTTTTCCCGCGCGCGTCAGTACGGTCCGATTGCTTTCCGCCGTAACGGTTTGTCCTATACGCGTCAATTTGGTTTTTCCGAGCACAGCGGCCAAAGCGGAAAATAGAAGAACCCCGGGGATAATCCACCAACCGAGCAGTTTCAACAAAAATAAAAAGTCCGCTTGATACGGCTCCGCGCGCAATTTCGCTACAACAATGGTGGACAAAGGCTCTCCCACCGGCGTCAGCACCGCTCCTAGTCCAACGGCAAAACAAACGTATACCGCCAAACGGATTTTTTGTTTTTCAGACAGCTGCAGTCCTTTGATGACTTCCGCCGCCAACAAAGCCGCAATGATTGCCGTAATAAAGCTGGAGCATATGCCCAACAAAAATACGAAGCAAAAAAGGAACGCTTTTGGACCCAGCGCGTTTTCGGCACGATGAACAAAAGACATGAGTCCGCCGCCAAACCGTTTGAACAGAAAACCCAGCAAAAGCACCGCTGCGGAAATGAGGACAGGTTCTTTGACGGCTTCCCACAGCAAATGCCCGCTCCAAAGACCGGACACGCTGACGGCCGCTACGCCGCAAATGAAAAGAAAGATTTCCAATTCTTCTTCCGCTTTTTTGAACAGAAAAGGCACAAACAGCGCCGCCAAAACGACGCCGCTCAGCAAGACGGTTTGCCAAACTGCCAGAGTTTGCTCCAACATATGATTTGCCCCTTAAACGAAGTTTTACTTCTGAAAAAATGCAAAACCCGCCGCGGCGGCATAACCGGCGGCGGGTTTTAAAATAACGGGATTAGAATTTCACGCCGAGTTTAAGCATAAACGTCCAATACCCGAAATCGTCTTTGCCGAAGCGGTTTTTCATGTCGCTTCTGAGGCCGACCCAATTATAACGTCCTTCGGCGCCGAAGACGACGGTTTCGTCAATGTCAAATTCCAAACCGGCGCCTAACATCCATGCAAAATCCGTGCTGTCGTAGGTTTCGGAAGAATCCGCCGCTTCATTTTTTTCTTTGGCATACATATATCCTGCTCCGAGGCCGGCTGTGGCGTAAAGGCGCGTCATGGCTTTGGGAAACAAGTAGGCGCGTCCCGTTATTAAGGCCGTTCCCACGCCGGAGCGGTAATTGACGGTGTCTCCTGTAGACAGCGTCAGATCGTCCCCCGTGGAAAAGCCGGCATAGTTGCCGTCCAAACCTAAAGTCAGCCACGGCAGTATATTGCGCACGAAAGCAAGACCCGCTGTAAAACCGGTGTCTCCGATTTGCAGCGTCTGCCCGTTTTCGGACCAATCGTCTTCCGGCAAGGCCACTCCGGCATAAAACTCCACGCGGGTGGTGTTGGTTTGCAAACCGTAACGGGGAGTTTCTTCATACGAGCAGCAGGTATACTCATCGTATGCATACAAGGCCGGAGCCAGAAGAACAGCGGCCAAAATAAATAGTTTTTTCATAACGCTCCTTTTCTGTTTTAAGGTGAACGGCACTTTTATATTTTAATTTTTCGTTTGGAATTTGACAACGGTTAATTGCGTTTGGGGGTCGGCAAATGTTCCGTTTTCCACGGTTTTTACCACCTTTTCCCATTGTCCGCGGGCTTTCAAAATTTGCTCACAGATGTCTCGTACGGCTCCTTTCCCTCCATGCTTGGGAGAGACATAGCAGGCAATGCGTTTGACTTCTTCCACGCCGTTGGCCACTGAAATAGGCATGCCGGCCGTTTTAAGTACGCCCAGATCAATAATATCGTCTCCGATAAAAGCGGTTTCCTGCGTCGTACAGCCAAAGCGTGTGCACGCGTCGCGCAAGGCGCCGGATTTGTCCATGCAATTATAATACAAAATGTCCATGCCCAGCAGCCGCGCCCAGTTTTGCAGTACGGGGGCCGAACCGCGGGAAATGATGCCCGTGCGTATGCCGCATGCGCGCAGGAAAATCATGCCCATGCCGTCCAAAGATTCAAAATGTTTTACTTCTATATTGCGTCCCTCCCCGTCGGTATACCACGTCAGGCGGCTGTCGGTCATGACGCCGTCAATATCCGTCAGTAGCAGGCGGAGGGTTTTGGCTTTTTGGATAAAAGATTCGTCCATATACATATTATATCATTTCGTCGGGTGGGCTATAGGGCGGGAACGGAGGAAAATTTATATAATGATAATATGAAAAAGATTTTGATGGGTTTGTTTTGTCTGGTTTTGTTTGGTGCGGGCTGCACTCCAAAAACGGTGATCAGTCAAAGTTATGACTTTGAACAGATGGACCGCATTGGTATTATGGGCTTTGCCAGCGCTTACAGCGATTTGAACGGAGTGGAAAATTTGTTTGCCAAATATTTGATAGAGGCGGGATTTAAGGTGGTGGAACGCGCTCAGCTGGACCAAGTGTTGCGGGAGCACAATATTTCCGTATCGGGATATTTGTCCGCGGAAACAACCCGCAAAATAGGGAAAATATTGGGCGTAGACGTTTTGCTGATAGGAGAAGTAACCTCTTACACACCTACCCGAACGGAGCTGGCCATGGTGGCTACGCGCCGCACGGAAACGCGTCCCGTATACTCGCAAAGCATTATGCAGCTGCCGGATGGCACGTATGCCGCGTATACGCGCAATGTCGGCACGCAATATAAACACAGAACCGATGTTACGCCGCGCCAATACACCATTAATGCGCAGGTGGGTATTATTGCCAAATTGGTGGATGTAGAGACGGCGGAGATTGTTTGGATAGGCTCTCTGTCCGATGAGAGTTCCAGCGCTTTGGACGCCGCCGATTATATTGCGCACAGTCTGGTCAAAAGTTTTACCAAAGAGTTGGCAAAACTTCAGGAATCATAATATGCGTCCCGTAACGGAGCAACAGAAAACCCTTTCTTCCTTAACGCTGAGCGGATTCTTTTTTATTATTAAAACGATGACGCTCTCCTTGCTGATTTTGACGGCGGTTTTGGTAGCCAGCCAAAGCGCCGTGGCGCCGGTCAGCACGCGGTTACTGGGCATATATGCCATACAGTATGCCGTGCAAAGTATCAAACCATACCGACATTTTTTCCCCCGTCCGTACATGGTGCCGGAAGAAGAAATCACAGAATCTTTACAAAAATAAACGAGGTAACAACATGCTGGACATGAAAATGATTATTGCCAATCCGGATGAAGTCAGGCGGCGTTTGTCTTTACGCAAGCCGGAATTGGCCGCTCAAATAGACGAAGTGCTTGCCCTTTACGAAAAATATAAAAAGATTTTGGCCTGCGTGGAAGAATTACGCGCGCAGAGAAACAGCCTTTCCAAACAAATCGGGCAGATTAAAAAAGAAAAAGGAGACGGCGCCGCTCAAGAAACCATGCAGAAAGTGGCAAAGCTCAAAGAAACCATGGCGCAGCAGGAAGCGCAATTGGAACCGTTGAAAAAACAAGTAGACGATTTGCTTTTAAGCATTCCGAATTTGCCCAACGAGCATATTCCTGTGGGGACCTCGGATGCGGACAATCCGGAATATTTGCCGTGTTCTGTAGCGTTGCCGAAATTTGATTTCACGCCATTGGATCATCAGAGCATTGGCGAGCGGTTGGGCATTTTGGATTTTGCCGCCGCCGCCACGCTTTCCGGCAGCCGTTTTGCTTTGTACAAAGGAGACGGCGCCAGACTGGAGCGAGCCTTGATTTCTTTTATGCTGGACATGCATGCGCGCAAGGGATATACGGAAATTTTGCCGCCGGCCATTGTAAACGAAGAAATATTATATGGCACGGGGCAGCTGCCCAAATTCCGCGAAGACATGTATGAGCTGACGGGAGAGCCAAAACAATTTTTAATTTCCACGGCGGAAATTCCGCTGACCAACTTAAACCGCGGGCGTGTGATTGCGGAAAACGAGCTGCCCATCAAACTGACGGCGTGGACGCCGTGTTTCCGCAAAGAATCCGGCACGTATGGCAAAGACACGCGCGGACTTATCCGCAATCACCAGTTTAACAAAGTGGAATTGGTGATGATTTCCAAGCCGGAAAATTCCTACCAAATGCTGGAGATTATGGTCTCCGACGCACAGGAAGTGCTCAAAGAATTAGGGCTGCCGTACCATGTGGTGGAGTTATGCTCCGGCGACATTGGTTTTTCTTCAGCCAAAACCTATGATATAGAAGTATGGATGCCCAGCGAAAATCGCTTCCGCGAAATTTCTTCCTGCTCCAACTGTTTGGACTTTCAAGCACGGCGTATGGGTTTGCGTTATAAGAACGCCCAAGGCAAACTGGAATATGTTCACACCTTAAACGGCAGCGGGCTGGCGGTGGGACGAACGTTTGCCGCCATATTGGAAAATTTTCAGCAGGCGGACGGGTCCGTTTTGATTCCGTCGGTTTTGAGGCCTTATTTTGGCAAAGATAAAATAGAGGCCTTCAAATAATGAAAAAACTTCTTTCTGTTTTAACCGCGATGTTGTTTGCCGCGGCGGGAGTTCTGCCCGCGTATGCGGAAATCAAACTGCCTCCCGACGTGATGGAATATGCCACGGTGGGCATAAACGGCGTATACAGTTTGGATTTTGAACTGGCACAGGAAAATATAGAAAAAGTTTTTGCGCTGTATCCCGATCATCCGTTTGCGCATTTTGGCAATGCCATGATTGCATGGAGCCGCTACGAATACGAATTTGAAACCAGCGACGACAAACAGCGGAAAGTGTTTGAAAAAACGCTGGACGATTCCATAGACGGCATCAAACGTTGGATGAAGAGAAACCCCAACGATCCCAACGCATATATGGGTATTGGCGCCCTCTATGGCCTGCGCGCCATGTTTGCCATGCGCAACCGCAGCTGGGTAACGGCGTATTTTTCGGGCCGCAAGGCCATTAACCGGTTGGAAAAATCCTTGGAGTTGGACCCGACGTATTACGACGCCTACTTCGGCTTGGGCATTTACAATTATTTTGCCGGCACGCTGCCCAGCGTGATTAAAATTTTGGCCGCCATTGTAGCGATAAAAGGCGACCCCGATTTGGGGGTGGAACAGCTGAATCTGTCGCGCGAGAAAGCCATGTTCACCGCCGACAGTTCCAAACTTATTTTGATTGAAGTGCAGAATACGCGCGGCGGCAAATATTACAATCCGAACAAATCATTGGAATATATCCGCCAGCTGCGCGCCAAATATCCTAAAAATCCACTGATGCATTATGTGGAAATTATTTGTCTGTTTGAAACCGGCGACTATGACGCCGTGCAGGAAGGCGGACGGGAATTTTTGGGTCTGATAGGCCAAGATCCGTTTTATAAAGACATTTATATTTCCCGCGCTTATACTGCTATCGGCACTTCTTATATGGCACAGGGAAAATGGGAGCAGGCCCGCTCCGCTTTTGAAGAAGGGCAGGCCGCTTTGGCCAAACAGGAGCCCAGCCGCTGGGGCGTATGGAACGAATACCGGCTGGGGCAAGTGTATGATGCACTGGGCGAACGGGAAAAGGCTGTGGCGCAGTATAAAAAAGTGCTTTCGTTTAAGGACAAGTGGGGATTTGACGAGGTGGCCAA
>CALUXG010000033.1 GCA_944324685.1 uncultured Elusimicrobiales bacterium | reverse complement strand
GCGACTCCCGCCGGAGGGCGGGAGTCCTGCGTTTCAATGCGACTTAAAATATTCTTCGGCCGCGGCCAAATCGCTGGCGGTGTCAATGGCGGGGCCGGCGGCGTCTATGAGTACACATAACAATTTCATGCCGTCTTCCAACGCGCGAAGCTGTTCCAATCTTTCCAGCTGTTCCAGCGGGCTGGGCGGCAGGCTGACAAAACGTTCCAAGGCTTTACGCTGATAGCCGTAAATGCCGCAATGCTGCCAATACGGCACTTTTCTGTTTTCTTCGGTCAGTTCGCGTTTATACGGCACCGGCGAACGGGAAAAATACAAGGCTCGGCCCTGTTTGTTCAAAACAGCTTTGACGCAGTTGGGATTGTTGATTTTATTTTCGTCCAGCGTGGGCGCGACGGCAGAAGCTATGTCGCAGGACGGGTCCTGCTGCAATAAACGGGCGATTTTCTGCACGGTGGACGGCGCGATAAAAGGCTCATCACCCTGTACGTTTATGATAATGTTTTCGGGGCGGTTTTTTGCCGCTTCGTATACGCGGTCCGTGCCGCTTTGGCAGGACTCGCTGGTCAGGACGGCCTTGGCGCCAAAGCGCGCGGCCGCCTCCACGATAATGGGATTTTCCGTGGCGATAAGCACCTCTCCCACATTGGCTTTCATACAGGCTTCCCATACATGCTGTACGACGGGCTTGCCCGCCAAAGGCTTAAGCGCTTTTGCAGGCAAACGGGTGGAGCCGTACCGTGCGGGAATAACGACTAAAACGTCGCTCATGCAAGCGCCTCCTCTATTTCCTGAGGGGTAACCGTGGCCGTGCCGCTTTTGCCCACCACAATGCCCGCGGCGTAGTTGGATAGGACGGCCGCCTCGTGCAGTTTTGCCCCGCAGGCCAATGCCAGCGTAAAAACGGATATGACCGTATCTCCCGCACCGGTAACGTCAAAAACTTCGCGTGCGGTGGCTTTGACGGTGATGGGAAGCTTTTTGCCTTTTTCAAACAGGCTCATTCCGTCGGCGCTTCGGGTAATTAAAATGGAGTCGGCATTTAACATTTTAAGTATTTTCTGGCCTAAATGCTGCATGGCTTCTTCGCCGCTTTTGGGGGCCAAGCCGGAGCCTTCCCACGCTTCTTTGGTGTTGGGCGTCATGCAAGTGATATTTTTATATTTGCGGAAATTATCTATTTTCGGGTCAACGCAGACGGGAATTTTGCGTTTGCGGCAGGCGGTAATAAGCGTTTTTATGTTTTGATCGCTGAGCATTCCTTTGCCGTAATCGGATAAAATAACGCCTTTTGCCTGCTGCAAAGCGCGCTGGAAGCTGCCCATACAGCAAGCGGATATGCCGTGGGAGATGGGCTGTTTGCTTTCGCGGTCAAATCGTACGATTTGCTGCTGTTCGGCCATGACGCGCACTTTTTGCGTGGTGGGTCGGTCATAATCTTCCGTAACACCGGAAATGTCCACGTTTTGTTTGCGAAGAAATTCTTTCAAGATTTCGCCGCCGGCGTCCCGCCCGACGACGGAAACCAAGGTGGGCTTGGCGCCCAGCGCGGCCAAGTTGACGGCTACGTTGCCTGCTCCGCCGGCTACAAAAAATTCCTTGTTTACGGCTACCACCGGTACGGGCGCTTCAGGCGAGATGCGCGATACGTCCCCTTTAATAAAGTGGTCCAGCATGACGTCCCCCACCACAATCATTTCTTTTCCCTTAAAAGCGCGTAAGATTTCTTTCAGTCTTTTTGTTGTAACGGTTTGCATGTCAGCCTCTTTTTCTCCCATTATAAAATATTTTCCGGCGCTTGTCTTTTATAGTCCAGCAATTTGGCCGAGACGGAACCTATAAACACTTCCACCTGCATTTTTACGGGCATTTTATAAGCGTCATCGGTCAGCCATACTTTTAGACTTTTGCCTTTGGATACAAAAATCCCTTCTCCGCGGAACTGCGGTTCCACCACAATGCAGTCAAATGTTCCCGCGTCCGTCTTTACTTTTTCTTTGCCTAACACTTTGACGACGAGGGGGTATTGTTTTTCGCGGTTAATGATGTCAAATACAATGTCCTCTCCGGCGTTTAACTGCTGCGAGCGGACATGATAAAGCGATGTTAAAATATCCAAGATGCCCATTTCCAGCGGGCCTTGAATATTGCGCGGTTCTTCTTTTTTTTGGATTTTGCCCGTGTACAGTCCGTTTTCGTAATCAAAGATAATCCATTCGTCGCGCTTGTATCCGCCCTCGCGCACGCTCTGTCCGTATCCCAGCGAATAAAAATCTTCCGCATCCAGCCATGATTGGTTAATGTCGCGCACTTTGAAAAACGCGTCAATGACTGGCGCCGAAAAAGCCGTGGTTTGCAACAGATACGCCTTGCGTCCGTCAATATTTACCAAACCGCGGTTGCGTATATATGCGGTTCCCGCTTTAATGAACGTATAATACACGCCGTATTTTAACTGTTCATATGCCCACGGCGCGTTTTGCGGGGCGGAAGCGTCCGGCGCATACGCCGCATACGGGTGCAGCATGCGTCCTTCAAAATCAATGAGTTTTTCACCTTTAAATACGGCTTTGTCCGCAGCAGGGGAAAGGGTTTTTTCTTCTTGGACAGACGGCGCCGGATGATGAGCGTCGACGCTGTTCGTTTCGTCAAGAGCGTCTTGGCCGTGCGGCGGTTGGGTTTGCGGGGCGGAGGGATTTTGGTCTTGCGAAGAAGGCGCGGGCGAAGATTGGGCGGGAACGATGACAGTTTTGACGTCTTGTGCCGGCTCGGCATCATCGGGCAAAATGGGCCGTTGTTCCATCTGCACGGCGGAAATTTGGGCCGTTTGGGAAGCGGCTCCTTGACGTTTTGCGCTGTGGCAGGCCGCCAGCAAGATCAGGCAGAGGAAACAGCAAAGCGCATATTTAGTCATTGGACTGGTCCTCTTTTATGATATAGCGTGCGGCAGCCAGCATATCGGAGGCTACAAAATCGGGCCGCAGGTCGGGATATTTTTTCAGGTGTTTTTTCCCATTGGCGGTGGTCATGAGTACGCTTTTGAATCCTAAAGCCTGACCGAATAAAACATCGGCTTTTTTATCTCCCACCATAAACGAGTCTTTCGGTGAAATGTGGTATTTTTCTATCAATTGTTTTCCCAACAGCGTGGCGGGCTTGCGGCAGGCGCAATGCTGGTCGGGAGCGTGAGGACAAAAAACGATTTCGCGTATGGGTACGGGCAGCAATTCTTGCAGACGTGCATGCACGGCGCATACTTCTTTTTCCGTAAAATATCCGCGTCCAATGCCGGATTGGTTAGAGACGATAAAAAACAAGAACCCCGCTTTTTGTAATTTTTTTAACGCTTTGGGAACGGGCGCATAAAGCCGCACCTTGTCGGGGTCACTCAAATATACCCCGGGCTTTTCGTGTATCAGCGTACCGTCTCTGTCAAAAAAAACGGCTTTTACGGTATTTTGCATTCGGGATGTTGGGCAAACCAACGTTTGCCTTCCTCTTCTCTTTTCCAACGGTTGTGCGCCCACAGCCAGTTTTCCGGCGTTTGGCGTATCCAGCTTTCGTAAATATCGGTCAATTGGCGTACAAAAGCGCGAATGTGTTCCTGATTTTGTTCTTTCGGCGCGTAAATGGGGTCTTCTATGGTGCAGACCAAACGGTCGTGTTCTCTTGTTACCACTACGGGAAATACCGGCACTTGCAGACGTATGGCCAAAAGGGCCGTGATGGGGGACACTGCCGCCGGCCGGCCTAAAAAGTGCATAAAAAGCTCGCTGGCAACCACGTTTTGATCCGTTAATATCCCGATGAGTTTGCCGCGTTTAAGCCAACGCGCACAGGAAAAGAAAGGATTGGCGTCATGGTTGCTGTAAAAAGTCCGTCCGCCGAAAATGTGGCGCAAACGGTTTGTTTCGGCGTCCACGTAAGGATTGTCCACCCGCTGGGCCAGAACGGCTTTGTCCAATCCCCATACGGAGGTGGCCAGTCCAAAAGCTTCCCAGTTGGTAAAATGGCCGATATGTATAATGCCGCCGGTTTTTTCTTCTTGTGCTTTCAGCAGTTTTTCTATACCACGCACGCGGACGTGTTTTTTGAACGTTTCTTTTGAAAAAGAAGACAGCTTGACAAATTCCGCCAGCACTTGTCCCATATTGCGCCAAGAATTTAACGCAATTTCATGGACTTGCTGAGGCGTTTTATCCGGAAATGCGCGCGCAATGTCCTGTAAATTGCGTTTGAAGCGTTTAGGGGCAAAACGGGCCGCCAAACCGGTGCTGAAGCGTCCCAGCGCTCTGGCGGCGCGGTATGGCAGCAGCCGGAAAAGCAAACATACCGCTTTCAAGCCGACGTATTCCATAAAATAGGAAGGAGATTTCTCAAAACGCATATTTCAATTATAACTTTTTTATTGCCAATGCGGGCAAGAGTTGCCACGCGGGACTGCCGGAAATGCTAAAATATATCAATACTTTTACAGAGGTTTCATTATGGACGCTTTGGCTTTGCGCGAAAGATTAAAACAAAATTGGGCCGGTCGGTTGTTGCTTTTGGCCGCAAGTAAAATTTACGGGGCGGGCGTATGGTTGGACAAAGCTTGTTATGAAAACGGCTGGAAAACCGTCAAGACCGTCAATTCCCGCGTGGTGTGCATAGGCAATATTACCGCCGGAGGCACCGGCAAAACCACCGCCGTGCTGCTGGCCGCCACCGTCCTGGCCAAGGAAGGTATACGCGTGGCGATAGTTTCCCGTGGATACAAACGGCAGCAAAAAGGCGATGATGTGGTAATTTTGTTTGACAATCCCGATGCCGATTGGCGCAGTGCCGGAGATGAGCCGTATATGATGAGCCGCGTGCTGAGCCAGTATAAAGTGCCTATTGCCATATCTAAAGACCGTGCCGCAGCCGCCACGGAAGCGTTGCGCCGTTTCAAAAACCAAATTATTTTGTTGGACGATGGTTTGCAGCATCACCGCTTAAAACGCGACGCCAATATTATTTTGGTGGATGCCAAAAATCCGTTTGGAGGCGGCAAGCTGCTGCCGTTTGGCAATTTGCGCGAACCGTTAAGCGCCTTAAAACGTGCCTCATTAGTGATTCTGACACATTGCGATCAAGTCTCCGAGCGGGAACTGGAAAACGTGAAAGATACGGTCCGAGAATATAATGATCTGGTGGAGATTTTGGAAAGCGAACATCATCCAGAATATTATTTTGACGTGTGCAAAGGGCAAAAAGTGGATTTGCAGAAAATCCAAGGACCGGCGGCTTGCTTTAGCGCGTTGGGGCATCCGGAAACTTTTGAAAATACCTTAAAAGGACTGGGAGTGGAATTAAAACAGGTGTGGCGTTTTCCGGATCATGAACATTATACGGAAGACAATTTGTACACCTTTGAACAGACGCGCGGAAATTTGCCGCTTATTACCACGTTTAAGGACTTTGTGAAGTTTCCCGATAACTGGCGCGATATTCTCACCGGCGGCGTATATGTATTGTCTATAAATTTACGAATACGCGGCGGCGACGGGGAAATGGAAAAATTTACCAATATTCTGTATCCTAAATTTTCCAAAATGAAATAACATAAGGCTTTCTTGAATAATGGGCGGTGCAAAACGGGTGTTTTGCACCGCATTGTTTTATGCCATTTTTACCGGAGACAGGCAGAGGTTTTTGTTTTGTTTGCCGTTGTCGTTATGACGTTGCCGTTTCTTTGCCGAAAACCGCCCCAGCCTTGACTCGTTTTTTTTTTTTGATACCCTATACATGGCGGAAAAACAAACGCTGCTGAGACGTGTTTTTGAGCGATTAAACGCTGTTATAGGAAGAAAAAATGAGAAAAGGTTTTACTTTGATTGAATTATTGGTGGTTGTGTTAATTATCGGTATTTTGTCGGCTATCGCTTTGCCGCAATATCAAAAATCGGTCGCGCGCGCCCGGGCAACGGAAGCTTTGGTGGTCGGAAAAACGCTGGAACAGGCTTTGGAACGATATCGTTTGGCCAATGGTACTTTTACCACCAATTTGGAAGACTTGGATATTACCATTCCCAATTCGAATTATTATATGTATTTTATTCGGACGAACACAGACAACAATGTCCGTATACAAATTATGCCGGCAAATTTCGACATGGCTTTGCCTTATTTTGAGTTTTCTTTGGTGGGTAATAAAAACCGCTGGTGTTTTGCGCCCGTTGATGACAAAGCTGCCAATGACGTCTGCGCTACCTATGGGACATATTCTCATACTTATGACGGACAAACAAAGTATTATCTCATGAAATAACCGGCCAAACAAATACCCGCCAGAGATGTTCGGATATAACGGGTTATATGAGTTTTGCAGGGAGTTTGTTAGGCTGTTGCGCGGGTGCCGCAGACGCTGCAGTCATTTTGAGCGGCGTTTGAATAGCGGCGGTTTCGGTGTTTGCGCTTAAGCTTCTGCTTTCCTTTTTTCAAATATCATCATCTCTGCCGCATACATAGTGAGCGTCGTGCTGCGGCGTCAACTATGGATTTGTCTCAAATCCCTCCGAAGCGGCGTTTGCGCATGCGGTATGCATCTATGGCTTTTTGCAGTTCTTCTTTGGTAAAGTCCGGCCATAACACGGGGGTAAAATAAAACTCGCTGTATGCCGCCTGCCATAAGAGAAAATTGGACAAACGTTCTTCTCCGGAAGTGCGGATAATCAGCTCCGGATCGGGTATTTCCGGCTGATAAAGATGTTTGGCAATGTCGGAGGGGGTTGCTTCTTTCAGGCCGGCCTTCAGCAGGCGGTTGAAGGCGTATGTGATTTCTTGCCGCGCCCCGTAGTTTAACGCCAAATTGACGGTAAGACCTTTGTTTTGAGCCGTAGAACGGGTCAACGCGTCTATTTTGGCCAAAATGCCGGCGCTCAGTCTCTCTCTTTCTCCGCTGACCAAGATGCGGTAATCTTTTTGATGGGCGGATTTCTGGTATTCGTCCAAAGTGCGGTCCAACAATTTCATCAATGTATCTATTTCTTCAGGCGGACGGGACCAGTTCTCCGTGGAAAAAGCATATAAAGTCAGGTATGCAATGCCCATTTCCCGCGCTGCTTCCAGCGTGCGGCGCACGGCTTGCGCTCCTTCACGGTGTCCGGCGGAACGCGGCAGGCCGTGGGCGGCGGCCCAGCGGCCGTTGCCGTCCATAATAATGGCTATATGCCGGGGGAGAGAATTTTGTGTGTCGGGCATATATATATTGTACTTAAAATCGGGCAAGGGAAAAAATACTGGCGCGGAGGGCTAGGGTTTTATAAAATAAAGCGTATGCATTTTGATAAATATCAGGGGTTGGGAAATGATTTTGTGATGGTGGATGCGGCGGCGGAAACTTTGTCCGATTTTCCGCATGTCGCCCGCAGCGTGTGCGACAGGCGTTTCGGAATCGGCGCTGACGGACTGGTGCTTTTGTGGCGGGAAGAAAATGGCGTAAAAATGCGCATTTTCAACCCCGACGGCAGTGAAGCCGAAATGTGCGGCAACGCTTCCCGCTGTGTGCCGCTTTTTGCGCGGGAGAGGGGTTGGTTTTCTGGAAATACGCTGACGTTGCAGACCTTGGCGGGGCCTATTGTCACGGAAATCACCGATGACAAAAATAATTGGGTGTGTGTAGATATGGGGGCGCCGCGTCTGAAACGGGGTCAAATCCCCATGGTCGGAAATCCTGAGGAACAAGCGGTGGATATTGCCTTGCAGGCGGCGGGACAAACTTGGCGCGGAACGGCCGTTTCCATGGGGAACCCGCACTTTGTGATTTTTGTTCCGGATGCGGAAAAAACGGATATAGCTTTCATCGGACCGCAAATTGAAACCCATGCCTCCTTTCCTCAAAAAACAAATGTGGAATTTGTACAAAAGCTGGACGGACAAACGCTGCGCATGCGCGTGTGGGAAAGAGGGGCAGGCATTACTAAAGCCTGCGGCACCGGTTCCTGCGCGGCTTTGGCGGCGGCGGTGCTGACGGGGCGTACGGACCGGCAGGCGCATGTCATTTTGGACGGCGGCATCTTGCATTTGCAATGGCGCGAGAACGGCCATTTGTTCATGACAGGGCCTGCGCAAAAGGTATTTACGGGGAATTTTTTGGAAAAATTATGACGCGGATCAATGAAAATTATTTGAATTTGCAGGGAAGTTATTTGTTTGCGGAAGTGGTGCGCCGCGCCGCCGCATACCGAGCTTCCGGCCCAAAGCGGGAAGTAATCAGTTTGGGAATAGGCGACGTCAGCCGTCCATTGGCTCCCGCCGTGGTGGAAGCGCTTAAAAAAGCTTGCGACGAAATGGGCCGAGCGGAAACTTTCCGCGGGTACGGACCGTATGAAGGATATGAGTTTTTGCGTCGGGCCATAGCGCAGCATGATTACCGTGCGCGCGGGGTGGACATACAAGATGACGAAATTTTCGTCAGCGACGGAGCCAAAAGTGATACGGCCTGCTTTGCGGAAGTATTTTCGCAGCAAGCTGTTGTGGCGGTGCAGGATCCCGTATATCCCGTATATGTGGACAGCAATGTCATGGCAGGCCGCAGCGGCGGTTTTATCGGCGGAAAATTCAGCAAAATCGTTTATTTGCCTTGTACGGAGAAGAACGGTTTTTCTCCGCTGCCTCCTCAGGAAAGGGTGGATTTGGCGTATTTATGTTCGCCGAACAATCCCACCGGCGCGGTCATGACGCGTCAGGCGTTGCAGCGGTGGGTGGATTGGGCCAATGAGCATGAAGCCGTTATTTTGTATGATTCGGCGTATGAGGCGTTTATCCGAGAAAAGGAACTGCCCCGAAGTATTTTTGAAATTTCCGGCGCCAAAACTTGCGCTGTAGAGTTCCGCTCATTTTCCAAAACCGCCGGTTTTACCGGCACGCGCTGTGCGTATTGCGTGGTGCCGAAAGATTTGACGGTCAAGGATGCTCAGGGGGCCGTGCATCATGTGCGTGATTTGTGGCTGCGCCGCCAAAGCACCAAATTTAACGGTGTATCGTATATTGTGCAGCGCGGCGCCGAGGCCGTGTTCAGCCCCGACGGACAGAAACAAACCCGAGAAGCCATTGACGGATATTTGAACAATGCTCAAGTTATTTTGCGCGCTTTGCGCGGGGCGGGGTTTTGCGTATATGGCGGGGAAAACTCTCCTTATGTGTGGCTCAAAACGCCCAATGCCATGACTTCATGGGAATTTTTTGATTTTATGTTGGATAAGCTGCAAATCGTCGGTACCCCGGGCAGCGGGTTTGGCCAATGCGGGGAAGGATTTTTTCGCTTGACGGCTTTTAATACGCCGGATTTGACGCGCCAAGCCGCCGAGCGCATTATGCAGTTTCCATTCAAAGGAGAATGTCTATGAAACAATATATATGCCGTATGCTGCGGCGCGGAAGCGTCGGCGGTTTTACGCTGGTGGAAATGTTGGTGGTGGTAATGATTTTGGGCATTTTGGCGTCGGTGGCCATACCCAATTATATGCGCAGCATAGAAAAATCACGCGCCACAGAGGCCATGAATATGGTTAAATCGCTCAATGACGCCGTATATACGTATGCGGCCGAGCGCAATGCCTGTCCATCGGCGTTTTATAAACTTTTAATTGAAGTCCCGGGCGAGATATCTTCAGACGGGGCGGAAATAAGAAGTGAATATTTTTCTTACCGTCTCAATGCCGCCCAAAACGCCAAAATCCCCGCCACCAATTGCGGCGGTGTGGTGGCGGCACGTCTGGACGGGGACGTGTATTATATATGGAATCCGTACGGAAAATCGGACAGCAAACGCACGTTGGCCTGCTATGGCGAGAGCGAAAACGCCAAGAAAATCTGCAAGTCCATGGGTCTGTTGACTGACGTCAATCTTTAGCCGTTTGTTTTCTTTTGGCAAACCCCGCGTCTGCACGCGGGGTTTTTGGTTTTGTGGAGGAGCTTTTTAATCTTCCACGTACATTAGCATTTTTCCGGACGTGAATAAAATTTCAAAGTTTTCCGACAAGACTTCGTTGGAAGTGCCTGTTGTTTGGCCCGCTTTCCACGAAGCGTTTTTTAAGGGGAATTTAAGACCTTTTAGGGTAATGCCGCGGCAGGCGGTAAAAGGAATAAGGCTCAAACGTGCGCCGGCGCGCGCGGTAAATTTGCCGCCATGTACCAGCGGCAGCATGCGCCAGCCTTTGCCGTAAAAAATGACAGACATTTTTTTGGCAAATGTAAACGCCGCCAGTATATTGCCTATGGTGAAATCCATTCGTTTCCCTGCGGCGCCGGCAACGGCACAAGAGGCATATTTTTTGCGCGCCAGCCAGAGCATCGCTTTGGCAAAATCCGTATTGTCTTGGCGAGTTATGTGAATAAACGGCGTATTGTTCAGCGCACGGCGGCAGGCGGGGGAAACCGAATCCAAATCTCCGATAACGGCATCGGGCATTACTCCGGCTTGCAAGGCGGCGTCTGCGCCGGCGTCGGCCGTCAGTATAAAATCGGCTTCCCGCGCCAGCCGTTTCAGCAATGCGGAGTCATTTTCTCCGTTACAGATCAGTAAGGCTTTTGACATAGCTTTTTCCTTTGCGCAAATTACACAGCAAAATCAGCGCGCTGACGGCAACTCCTATGTAAAAAGGGTCAAACTGCCGCCAAAACACTGGCAGCGGACACAATCGCCACAGCGTCATGGCCGCCGCACTGCACAGAGTGCTGAGTACGAACAGATTGTCGCTGATGCGGCGCGGATAAATATATCCTAACAAAATAGGCATAAGCAGACAGGCGGAAAAATAGGATCCCAGCGTCAGCCATATTTCCTTGAAGCTGCCGTGCAGAATATACGACATTCCCACCGCCAGCGCTCCTACGGCCAGCATGGATAAGCGGTTGGTAAGAACAATATTCTTAAAACGGTTGCGCAGCAGATCAAAGCTCAGCGTGTTGGCAGCGATGAATAAAAAAGAATTGAGCGTGGAGAGAATAATGGCCAAAATGCCCGCGATAAAAAAGCCTTTCAGTCCGGACGGAAGCAGCTGTACCGCATAGAAAAAATACGCTTCCGCCGGTTCCGCCTGCGGCAAAAGAGCGCGCGCATATAAAGAGCCTGCCGTTGTACACAAATCAAAACAAAACCAGATAAACGTAGATATTAATACGCCTTTTTTGACGACTTGCGGGCTTTTGGCGGCAAAACAGCGTTGGTAAAAGCTGGGATCAATCAGCGTAGCCAAGGCGATAAAACCCCAAATTAACGTATTTAAGACGCTGTTTCCTCCCGTCAGGCTGAAATGAGAGGCGGGCAAATGTTCTTTTAAAAAGCCCAGCCCCCCGAAATCATGCAGTGAAAACAGCACCACAATCAGCACAGAGGAACACATGACAAAAAACTGTACCAAATCCGAAAAGACCACGGACTTAAATCCGCCCCACATGGTATACAGGCATACAAACAGCGTGCCGTAAATCATGCCCTGCAATACGCTTATGCCGAAGGCCATATTTAAGAACAGCCCCAAGCTCAGCACATAAGCCACCGGCGTGATATAAAAGAACGTAAACACGGCCGCCACTTTGGCCGCTTTAGGGCCGAACATGCTGCCGGCCAGATCCGGCAGCGTAACGGATTTGTATTGAGCCACCCTTTGCGCAATAAAAAATGCGAAAATCAGATAGGCGATATACCAAAATACGCCTTGCGTAACGAAATTGTAAATGCCGTAATTGAAGGTGATTTCATTAACGCCGAAAATGCCTCCATACCATGTGGCTACCAACGTAGCCACAAACAAAGGCAAGGTCAGCTGCCGTCCCATCAACAGATAATCCAAAGCGGTGTTTTGAGGACGCTTTTTGCGTCGGCGGCCGTACAGCGCAGCGGCGAAAGTCAGCGCCAATACGCCGAAAAATACGCACCAGTCCGCGGCGGAAAGATAAGAAACAATTTTGAGTTTTGGCAGCATAGAATTCTAAAAAGGCCCCAATCGGGGCCTTTTTATTGTAACAAATCACTGCCAGTGCATAAAATACGGAGGTATCAATGCCGCAAAGGAAAGCAAATACATAAGTACCAGCAACGGCAGCAGCCATTTGAGCCATTTGCCGTAAGCGATTTGTGCAAAACCGATGGCGGCTATGGTTACCGGATCGGTGGGGAAAATCATATTCAGCCAGCTTCCGCCCAGTTGGAAAGACAGCACCATGGTTTGGCGTGTAATGCCTATCAAATCGGCCAGCGGGGCCAGAATGGGCATGGTCAGCACGGCTTTGCTGGAGCCGGAGGGGATAAAAAAGTCAATAATCGTTTGCAGCATCATGGCGGCCCAAGAAGCTACAATCGGGTGCAGTTTGGATATGCCTTTTGACATAAAATCCAACATGGTATCCAATATCTGCCCTTGCTGGGCAATCAGAATAATGGCCTGAGCGAAACAAAGCAGCATGGCGATGGAAGCCATGCCGCGCACGCCGTCAAAGAAACTGTCATTAAATTCGCTCATGGACAGCCCGCCCGCTATGGCGGCCAAGAAACCTACGCCCAAAAATAAAGCCGCAATTTCGCTGATATACCAGCCGCTTTCTTCCAATCCCAGCAGGGTTATCAAATCCCATCCCGTAAAACCTTTAATAAAATCGCACAATTGCGGTTTCAGTACGCCGGCTATCAGCCCCAACATGCCCAAGCCGAACACAGCCAGCACCAGTTTTTGGCGCGTAGTAATTTTTTCCGCGGCTTGATCCATGCCCAGTTCGCGGCGTTTGTTTAAGTCAAATTGATACGTGATGCTTTTGGTGGGGTCTTTGCGTATTTTCCGTCCGTACAGCATCATAAACGAGATAACCACCGCTGTGCAGACTGCCCAAATAATCATGCGGTATCCCAAACCCGAATACAGCGGCAGCTGGGCGATGCCCTGCGCAATGCCTACGGTAAACGGATTGGTAAACGCCGTAGCAAAACCGACACCCGCGCCCACAAAAGGAATAGCGGTGCCTAGGGCGGAATCATAGCCCAGCGATAAAGCCAGCGGAATTAAAATGGGAATAAAAATCAGCGCTTCTTCGCACATGCCGAATGTGGCGCCGCATAGGGAAAACATGGTAATGCCCAGAGGAATGAACAAAAACTTAAACTGCGGGTGTTTGGCGAAAAAACGGCTGGCTTCTTTAATGCCCGCTGTAATGGCGCCTGTTTTTTCCACGACGGCCAAGACTCCTCCTATAACCAGCAGAAACACGATAACCAATGCCGTATTTTCAAAGCCGTGTATGGGCGCCTGCAATACGTCAAAAATGCCTTGCGGATTGGCTGGCACCGCATGATACGTGCCCGGGACGACGATTTGGCGTCCGTCTATTTCCGTTCTGTCATAAGCGCCGCTGGGGACAATCCAAGTCAGCGCGGTTACCAACACAATAACGCTTAAAATAACGGCGAAAGTGTTGAGCTGGGGCAGTTTCCACTTCAATTTCATTTTCTGTTTTAGATAACCTCTCGTCAAGCAAAATAAAACAGACAGCTCTTTATCTCTGTACCGGCCGGTTGCCGCTTAAGCGGGGGCTTAAGGCTGGCGGAGTCGGCTTAAAGGGCAAGTACAAAAATAAAAATCTGTCCTGCATATATATTTTACAAAATACGGCGACAGAAAAGGGAAAGTTTTTTATAACAGTCCCCGCGTACGGCGGACGGAGGGAAAGACGCGGCGTACGCGGTTCATGCAGAGGGAAACGCCCAATACGTTTGTCCGCGGCATGAAAAACGGATCTTCCCGCTAACGCAAAAACATGCGTCATGGCTGGCAAAATCTTAGGATTATTTCTGAGAAAACTATGGCGGCATGGCCGAGGGTTTCGCTTGGCAATTTCCGTTATAAAAAACAAAAGAGAGACCGCTGCCCGATAGAGATGTCCGAATATGAGGATGTGCAGGATTTTTGTGATATGTTTAGTTTGTCTTTATGTCGTTGCCGTTTATTTGCTGAAAACCGCCCCAGTCTTGACTCGTTTTTTTTTTTTGATACCCTATACATGACGAAAAAATAAACGCCGCTGAGACGTGTTTTTGAATGATTAAACGCTGTTATGGTAGAAAAAATGAAAAAAGGATTTACATTAATTGAATTGTTGGTTGTGGTGCTGATTATTGGCATTTTGGCGGCCATTGCCTTGCCGCAGTATGAAAAAACAGTGGAAAAAGCCCGTGTTTCGGAGCTGGTTACAGTGTTTGATGCTATACGTAAATCGGCGCTTATCTATTATTGGCAAAATGGAAACAGTTTCGCGGGATTAAAACCTTCAAATTTAGATTTGGATTTTCCCGTAACTTCCGGTAATAATTGTCATTCAAAATCCAGTTATGATCAGGAATGTTTTGATATGGGGGATTATACGATTTCTACCCATGTGCAAACACATTTACAATCTAAGATTTTATCTTTGTCCGCGGGCGGATGGAATGATCTGTATCAAATTACAGCCCAAATAGCGCCTGATTATCAAGGTCGTTATGATTACCAGATGTCTTGTGTGGGAAGAGGAGAAAGGGGGCATGAGTTGTGTCAGGGTATTACCGGTGATAAAACCTGTTATTGGAGAGAAGATAGCAGTATTCAATATGGTTGTACATTTCAGCTTGTAAAATAAAACTCCCCGCTAAACGGCGGGGAGTTTTCTATCGGATGAATTATTTTTCCCGCGTGTCTTTTAATTCCGTGCCCGGGAAATAATGGCTTAGTATTTCAGGATATTCCTGCCCTGCTTCGGCCCGTCCCGCCGCGCCAGTTTGGCAAAATCCCACGCCGTGTCCCCAGCCGCCGCCGTAGAATACAAAATTTTTCAGCACCCTGTTTTCATAATGCGGCACGACGATAAAATACGTGCTCCGCAGCATGCCCGGGGCCAAGTTGCTTCTTATGCTGTTTTCTTTGGTCAGCGTAACGCTGCCCTTTGTCCCTTGGACCAATACGCGGCTGACATAGCCGGAACGTCCGCGCTGCTGCGGAATAATGGCCGTAATACGGCCGATGTCTTTGCGCTGGCGTTTGATGATTTGGCGCAAGTCCTCTTCTGCTATGACTCTGGCCCAGCGGTAAGCGGCGCGGCTGACGTGTTTGTCATAGCGGCTGTAGGCGTCATGCGGATGTTGCAGCAGGCTTTTGAATTGATAGGGCTGCAGTTTGTCAAAATCAAAGTCTTTATAATCGCTGGTGGGGATTAAATAGGGCGTTTGATACCAGCCGGCCCCTTTGGCGCTTTGCGTAAAACCGCCGGCATTGGCCGAAAAAACCGCTTCCACGGGTTTGCCTTTGTACATTAAAACTTGGCCCATGGTGGATTCCACGGCGGCGTTGCCGGCTTCGCTTTCGGCGCTGACTCCGCCGTATACTTGGCAGTTTTGCGTATCGCAAAGATCATAACCGTACGTTTTGTGTTTGCCCAAATGTTTCAGTGCATACGTACGCGCCAATACGGCTTGCGCGCGCAGCGCGTTCATGGGAAACTGTGCCGGCATTTCCGAAGACATGACGCCCATTAGGTATTCTTCAATATTGACCAAATTGACCGGCAGCAGCGTGTTGCGTTTTTTGTCGTGGATGATTTCCAGCCGGCCGCGGTATTCTTTGTCATCTACGCTGGCCCACGTCATACCCGCCCCACTCATGATTTTTTCTATTAAAATGGTGGCTCCCTCCTGTGCGGAGGCGGACTTTGGCGTAATAATGACCGCACCGGAAAAGGCATACCGTTTCCCTGAGGGGGAGAGCAGAGAAGCTTTGCCTTTGTGGAGTTCGGCGCGCCATGTTTCTTTGGCTTGGCCTATGGCTAACGTTTTGCCGGAATTTTTCAGTGTAATGCGAAACGGATGGGAGGGGGTAAAAATAAGACTGTTTCTGGTGGAGGGGCGTCCTCCTGCGGTTGTTCCCAGCGCCACGCGCAGCGGCTGCAGTCTGCCTTCCAAAGACACCACCGGTTTGACGATGGTATGGCGGCGGCGTTCTTTGCGCGGGGTCAATTCTTTTTCGGTTTTGGTCAGTTTGGGCAGCAGGCGCGCAATGGCGGCCTTGGCGGCGGCGTCGCGCGGACTGGCGGAACGTATCATGCGGTACTGGCGGTAGGCTTCGTCATATTGTTTGTCTTGTTCCAGTGCGCGGGCGTAATGGCGGCGCGCTTCGGTAAATTGATGGTCATATGCCACGGCTTTGCCAAAAGCGTCGGCCGCTTTGTTCCATTTTTTGTCATTTTCATACAAGAGTCCCAGCAAATAATTGGACAAAGAAGTATGGTTCTTTCCTTTGGCGGCGTGACGTAAATTGTCTTTGGCCAATTTGTTTTCTCCCATGCCTTCCTGTGCGCGCGCCAAATTGATGAGGATAAATTCCGAGCGTTCCCCTCCGCCGGAAAGCAGAGAATAGAATTTTTCCGCATTTTCGTATTGTCCGTCGGCTAGGTACGCCTCGGCGGTAAATTCAATGACGTCTTCGTCCTGAGGGTATAACAAATACGCCGATGTCATAATGTCCACTGCCTGCTTGGGTTTGCCTTGTTCCAAAGCGATAAAGGCCGCATTCAAGAAAGCGTCCCGCTCCTGCGTGTCTTTGGATATGGCTATATATTCCTCCAGCGCCTGTATCGGCCGGCCGTCAAAATAGATCTCCGCCGCTTGTTGCAGACGGTTTTGTACGTCGGCCGGCTGGGCGTGTGCCGCTCCCGCCAAAAGAAAAAGAAACATAAAAGCGCCAAGTATTCTGTTCATATTTACTATAATTATAGCAATATGACGGCACAAATACCCCACTGGCTCAAAGAAATGGTGGGCCGCAATAAAGCGGCCTTGCGTACTCAAACGGCGCAGCAAGCCCAGAACGGTTTGGACCGCGCCGCTTTGCATACCGTGTGTGTGGAAGCCCAATGTCCCAACCGCGGCGAATGCTTAAATTGCGGCGACGCGACGTTTATGATTCTGGGCGGTATCTGCACGCGCGGCTGCAAATTCTGCGCCGTAACCAAGCAAAAACCTCTGCCCGTAGACGAAACGGAGGCGGACAAAATTGCGCAAACGGTGCGGGACTGGCATATACGCTATGCGGTGCTGACCTCTCCGACGCGCGACGATTTGCCCGACGGCGGGGCGGCGCATTTTGCCCGCGTCATGCGCGCGATAACGGCCTTAAATCCCGACGTTTTGACCGAACCGCTGATACCCGATTTCCGCGGTCATATGCAGGATGTGGATACGGTGTTGTCCGCCGCACCGGCCGTATTGGCACATAATATAGAGACCGTACCCCAGCTCTATGCGTCCGTGCGTGTGGGGGCGGATTATCGCCGTTCTTTGGATTTATTGGCTTACGCCAAAAAAGCCGCCCCGCATATTTTTACCAAATCCGGCATTATGCTGGGGTTGGGCGAAACCGAACGTCAAGTCAAAGAAACCTTAAAGGATTTGCGGGAAGCGGGGGTGGATTTGCTTACCGTAGGGCAATATTTGGCTCCGTCGGCCAAACATCATCCCGTTTTGCGTTATCCCGATCCGGCCGAATACGATATGTGGACGCAGTATGCCTTGGACTTGGGTTTTGCCGGCGCGGCGTGCGGGCCGTTGGTGCGCAGCAGTTATCGCGCGGGGGCTTTGTACAGACAAGCCGTGCTGCGCGCGAAATTACACGCTTCAAAACAAGTATAATACAAATATGAAAAAATTTACGCTGCTTTTCGTAAGTTGTTTTTTGTGTGCTTGCGCCGGCAATCCTCCGCAATGGTGGAATCCCTCCGGCGCATATGACAGTGCGCCGCAAACACAGCCGGCGGCGGAGGCGGAGCCTTCAGTTTCTGTGCCCGCCGCGGCGGAAGAAATGCCTGCCGAGCAAACCATAGAACCGCTGGTGGAAGAATATGAGGAGTTGAATTTGTCTCCTTTGGGCGCGCCTCAGGACGCTGGGAAAATTATTACTCCGTCGCAGCAGGCTGCCGTCCGTCCGTCGTCGGCGTCTGCCGCTTCCGCGAAAGAAGAGACGAAAGAGCCGGATTTAACCGTCCAATCCGCCGAAACCGAAACCGAGACCGAAACAGAAACGGAGACGGAGAATTTAGCTTTCGAGGAAGAGAATTTGCCGGACGACGGGACTTTGCCGCCGCCCAGTGTGTTGCAGTAGGTCGGCAGTTGTAGTCGTTTTGAATTACGCACGATGGCTTGACTCCAATTCTTTTTTTTTGCTAAAGTTTCGGGGTACAGACCGTTTTTCGGAGGACATTTATGAAGATTTTTTTAAGGGCCGTTTTGGGCTTGTTTTTTTGTGTGCCGTTTTTGACGGCAGAGACGATTGAAAGCGTTTCGTTTAATCCTGCACGTCTGGGACGTTATGAAACGCTGAAAGTGGCGGACCGTTTGTCCACGGAGGCGGATCTGATTAACCAAGCGCTGACCATTCAGTCCGGCGGTACGGTTACTATGCAGAGTGCTTCAACTCCTTATACTTTGCCTAATGTCCGGCTGCTGAGAGGTACCAGCTGGCTCATGGAAGATACGGATTTTCGGACAAGACTTTTTGGCATTACCGGCGTGGCGACTTTTGCCAAACCGCGTTCTTCTTCTACCTTGTCCAGAATCAACAACATTACCACGTCGGCGACAGAAATAGAAACCAATTATTTGAATGCCTCTGAACTGCAAATAGCGGAAACGGCTTCTTTTTCTTTGGGAGGCGTGCGGGTGTCTCCGCCGTCCAGCAGCGGATTGAGCCAGTGCAAAAATCTGGTGTGGGTAACCCGCACAACCGATGACAAAAAAAGCGTGCAGGTGTTGGGTTTTGATTCCTGCAAGGGGCCGGATAAATGCGAAAAAACATACGGCAAATGGCAGGAAGTAACGGCTAATATGGTAACAGATACATGCAATGGCAATACAAGTATAGCCTATACCTGCAGTAGAGTTACATCGGCCCGTCTCTGCAATGACGTCGCCCGCAGTACTACGCTGAAAGAGGGTACTCCGGAAAAGCTTACCGCTCAGCCCAGGGCCTCTGCCGATACTTGCGATGGAAATATTTATACAAAGGCTTCTTCTCCTTCAAAAGCGTGTACGGATATTTATGTTGATACTACAGGATCTAGCTTTTTTAGAATTCCTGCAATGGTATGTATGCAAACGGGAGACGATGGCCTACAGCAAGGATCAAAGCTTTGCATGAATACGACCCTAACGGATACAGAGAAAAATGATTTTGTAGCTCGGGGCATTGAAGAAGGATGTATAAAATATGTATTTCCCAACGAATCCTACTCAAAGATTACAAACGGCTGTACCCTTTCCTTGAAGTTTTTAAGGAGCTATAGTTATCCGTATCCTTTTAATAAACTTTACTGTTTTCCAACTGCAACATGCAGAGGAACGTTTTATAAGGTCAATTGGACTTTGGGTTTTAGACAGCGTTCCGTGGTCTGCTGCCCATAAAGAATCTCGCTGCGACGGCCTGTATGGAGAGCTTTATCCCTAGACTCATCACCCCCGCGCTATAAGCGCGGGGGTGATTGTTAGGCTGAATATAACCGGTCCGAATAAAATCTCCGTATGCCGCGGCGTACAAGACCTCGCCCATGTGATATGCGGACAAGAGACCTTTCCAAAGACAGCGATAAGCGCCGTTTGAAAAAACGGGGCAACTTGGCAAGGGTTTCCAGCCGTTGCCCGCAGCAAGAAGTTAAGGCAGGTCCAAACTGCGGCAAAATTTTTGCGCGGCTTTCCCGTTCGCCTCACAGGTAATTTTCCCTGTTGCATAGGACTTAAACAACGTATACTCCTGCCAATTTGCCAGCCGGCTGACGGCAAAAATGCCGTCTTGTCTCAATGTCATGCGGTAGCCGTTGCAATCCAAGGTTTGCGGATCTTTGGCGTTATTGACGCAGCCGCTGTAACTTTTCAGCCATACTTCTTGACCTCCCCGCGCCGCTTCCAAACGGGCGGGACGGTTCTGTGCGGCCAAATTCAAATTTTCCGTGATGTGGGCGGCGTTTAGGCGGTCGCCGAATTTTTGATACTGGGGCAGCACCACCCAGCGCAGCAGAAGCAATACAAAAACCAGCGCCGCCAGTACGGAAGCGACGGTCAGCAGCGTCAAATCATGTTGGGCGGGTTCTTCTTCATAGTCGTTTGGATTAAATTCCGCGTTTTTGGCAATCACGACGCTATGGCTCATTTTATCATGCAGGGTTTCTTTATGCTTGTCAAAAGCCGCCGTAAAGAAACCGATATAAAACGTTAAGTTTGTTACCAAACGAGAAAGCAGTCTTTTGCTGGCTTTGGCAAAAGTCAGCCGCCGCCCTCGTTTGTCCACCACTTTTAAGCCCATCAGCCGTTTGCCCAAGCTGGCTTGCCAAGGGGAGCTTTCCATAAAAGCATAATAGAGCCAAATGATGACCAGCAGGATAACGGAAACGGTAAAGTCGTCAAGCAATTGGGCCAGAACAACAAACAGCAGAATAAATACCGCCAAATCAATCATAAACGCCCAAAAACGTTTCCATACGCTTGCATACATATTTGTTACCTCCGTCGGGAATACTATATAGTATAATACACGGCTGCCGCGGCGCAAGCCAGAAGCGGGGAAATAAAACAAACATAATCCGCTTTGGCGCAAATTTTATGCCGTAAGCGCGGCGGTGTGGGCCGCGGCGGCTTTCAGCAAATCCTGCGGGTGCAGTTTCAGCTGAAGCCCGCGTTTGCCTGCGCTGACATAGATGAAATCCCATTGCAGGCAGGCTTGATCCACAAAAACGGGAAAATGTTTTTTCATTCCCAAAGGACTGCAGCCGCCGCGCATATAGCCGGTAACGGCCACTAAATCTTTGACGTGCAGCATTTCACAGCTTTTATTGCCGCTGGCGCGGGCGGCGGCTTTAAGATTCAGCTCTTTGGCTCCGCCTATGACACAGACAAAATAACCGGTTTTATCCCCTTTAAGTACCAGTGTCTTGTATACTTGGTCTATATTTTCACCGACGGAAGCGGCCGCATGGACGGCGGAAAGGTCTTCGTCGTTGGTTTCATAAGCCACCAGTTCATACGCCAGCCCGAGTTCGTCCAAAATGCGCGCGGCGTTTGTCTTGTGTATTTTTTCTTTCATCTGTTATATTATAAAACTTTGTGCGGCTTTAAGGGAAAACAGCGGCAGACAGAGTGGCTGTGCATGGCAACACTACCGCGCGGCAACGGCTAATGGCTGCGCCGGCGGCGGAAATTTTTGAGCGGACGGCAAGAAAGATGTTTCATGCCGAAGGAAAAACGCGTGTCGTTGTCAAAGCAAACGGCCTTGTCTTTGCTGTGGGGCGCGGGCGGGAATCATGGTATTGTTATTGTGCCTTTTGTGATTATTAGGTTTTTTCGTCCGGCATTGATAGGGGCTTATGTCGTTTTTATTGGCTTGCGTGCCGCCTGTCTTTTCTTTTTTTCGCTCCGGCTTGTGTCGGCGCTTTCCATGGGCAAGCCGTGGGCTTTGCAAAAAGCCTCCGTTTCCGCCAATTCCGTTTTTAGATATTGGCCGGTGTGGGAAGACGGACAAGCCGCCACTTCGCTTGGCGTACCGGCGCATACAATTTGCCCGCCTTTGTCGCCGCCTTCGGGACCAAGGTCTATGATCCAGTCCGCCGTTTTGATGACGTCTAAATTGTGTTCAATAATCAGTACCGTATTTCCGCGGTCTGCCAGCCCGTGAAGTACATGCAACAATTTGTCAATATCGGCAAAATGCAAGCCGGTGGTGGGTTCGTCCAAAATATAAAGCGTGCGTCCCGTCCCTTTGCGCGAAAGTTCATCGGCCAATTTGACGCGCTGCGCCTCTCCGCCGGAAAGTGTGGTGGCCGCCTGCCCCAGCTTGATATACCCCAATCCCACGTCGTTTAAGGTTTGCAGATAACGTTTGATTTTAGGGATAGAGTCAAAAAATTCCAGCGCCTGTGCCACGCTCATATTCAAAACATCCGCGATATTTTTTCCTTTGAAAGTTACCTGCAGTGTGTCTTCGTTAAAGCGTTTGCCGCTGCATTCTTCGCATTTTACGTAAATGTCGGGCAGAAACTGCATTTGAATTTTCAAAATGCCGTCCCCTTGGCATTTTTCACAGCGGCCACCTTTGACGTTAAACGAAAAGCGTCCGGCCTTGTAGCCGCGCCGCTTGGCTTCCGGCATGGCGGCGAACAGCTCGCGAATGTGAGTAAATAAACCGATATACGTGGCCGGATTGGAACGTGGCGTTTTGCCTATGGGAGCTTGGTCGACTATAATGACTTTGTCAATGTTTTCCAGTCCTTTTATGGCTTTGTGTTCTCCGGCTACGTCTTTGGCGCGGTAAAATTTTTGCGCCAGCGCTTTGTACAGAATCTGATGCACCAGCGTACTTTTGCCCGAACCGGAAACGCCCGTAACGCATACCATTTTGCCCAGCGGGATTTTGACGTCAATATTTTTTAAGTTGAATTGCTTGGCGCCTAAAATTTCTATATATTTGCCGTTTCCTTTGCGCAAAAGATGCGGGGGCAAAATACAGCGGCGTCCGTTTAAGTATGAGGCCGTAAGGGAATTAGGATCTTTTAAGAAGTCTTTTGTCGGACCTTGCGCCACGATTTGTCCGCCGTGTTCGCCTGCGGCCGGTCCCAGCTCCACCACCCAGTCGGAAGCCAGAATGGTGTCTTTGTCGTGTTCCACAATAATCAGCGTATTGTCCAGATCGCGCAATTCTTTTAAGGTAGCTATGAGCCGGTCATTGTCCCGCGGATGCAGGCCGATGGTCGGTTCGTCCAATACGTACAAAACGCCGGTCAAACCGGAGCCTATTTGCGTGGCTAAATGTATGCGCTGAGATTCGCCGCCGGAAAGCGTTTGGCTTTTGCGTTCCAGCGTTAAATAAGAAAGTCCCACGCTGTTTAGAAATTCCAGCCGCGCTTTGATTTCTTTCAGCACGTCTTTGGCGATAATTTTTTCTTTTTCATCTAATTGCAAGCGGGCAAAAAAATCCATGGCCGCTGATACCTGCATAGCGCCTATTTGGGCAATATTTTTGCCGCCCACATATACGGATAATGCTTCAGGCTTGAGGCGTCGGCCCTGACAGACGGGGCAGGTAATTTCGCGCATAAAACGGTTGTATACTTCTTCTTTGACAAATTCGCTTTCGCTTTCGTCATGGCGGCGTTTCAGATTTGTAATAACTCCCTCAAAATGCTGATCGGTGCCGGAGATAACGGAGGTGTAGTGGGCGTCTCCCGATCCGTACAGCAATAAATCCCGCTGGGCTTTGGACAATTTATTCCACGGCGTGTTCATATTAATTTTGGCGCGGCGGCATACCTGTTTTAGTATGTCATAATAGTAGCCGCTCCAAGACGTTTTCCAGCGGTGTGTGCGCGTGGTGACGGGGTTGTCCCACGCCGCTATGGCGCCCTCATTAATAGACAGCGTCGGATCAGGTACGACCAAGTCTTCGGCGATTTGAATTTTAATACCCAGTCCGTTGCATTCGGGGCAGGCTCCATATGGGGAATTAAATGAGAACAACCGCGGTTCCAATTCCGAAAACCCTATGCCGCAATGCGCGCAGGCGTTGCTTTCACTGTAGGTAAATTCCAAAGGTTTTTCTCCTTCCGTTTCCTGTACGGTTACCAGTCCTTTGGAATATTTCAGCGCCAATTCCAAAGATTCCACCATGCGTTCTCTTTCAAACTCGTCCACGTACATTTCATCTACCAGCAGTTCTATGGTATGTTTTTTGTAACGTTCCAGCGAAGGAGGCGTATCCAGTCCGCACAGAGTGCCGTCCACTCGGGCTTTCACGAATCCTTCTTTTTTCAAGCGCGTAAATAATTCTTCATATGTGCCGGCGCGGCCGCGGACGACGGGGGAAAAAATATAGACGTTTTTGTCTTGGAATTTTTTCAGCATATCCGCCGTCATGCCTTGCACGCTCCAGCTTTCCACGGGGCGGCCGCATTGGGGACAGTGCCGTTTGCCCACGCGGGCAAACAACAGACGCAGATAATCGTAAATCTCCGTTACCGTCGCCACGGTAGAGCGGGGGTTTTTGGAGGGGTTTCTTTGTTCAATGGATATGGCGGGCGAGAGTCCGGAAATATGCTCCACGTCCGGTTTTTCCATCAGTTCCAAAAATTGCCGCGCATAGGCGGACATGCTTTCCACATAGCGGCGCTGTCCCTCGGCATAAATGGTGTCAAAAGCCAAAGAGCTTTTACCGCTGCCCGACAGTCCGGTAACCACCACCATCTTGTCTTTGGGTATTTCCACCGTAATATTTTTTAAGTTGTGTCCTTTTGCGCCGATGACTTTAATGCTTTTCATAATCTCTCATCCGTATTGCCGGCCGCCGCATGCGGCTTTTTAGTAAATTTCTGTGCTATAAATTATATAATTTATAAAGCGCGCGCGGCTGATGCCGCCGTAATGGTGTATCTTATGAAAAAAAGCGTGAAGTTTTTAATTTATTTGCTGGGCGTGGCCCTTTCCTTGGGCATTATCGTTTTGCTTGTGTACCAAGGCAAAGACAGTATTGTCAAAATTTGGGAACAGGTACAGACGAAATATTTGTTGCTTTCGCTGCTTTCTTCCGCATTGATTTACGTAGCCATGGGCATGAGCCTTTATGAGGTGCTTCGTATTATGGGCCGCCGCATTAATAAGGGCGCGGCCATAGGCATTGCCTTGGTGTCTACAACGGTGAATTATGTGGTGTCTTCATTGGGGGTCAGCGGGTTTGCTTTGCGCGCGCATTTGCTAAACCGCCGCCGCGTGCCTTTTGGCATGTGCGTTACAGCCAGCATTGTCATCAGCGTGCTTTTATATTTCGTGTTGGCCGTTATTATTTTGCAGGGGTCGGTGCTGATGTTCTTTAATTCTTCAGCCACCACCATGCAAATTCTTAAAAATTTCTTGCTGATTCTTGTTATGTGTGCGGTGTGCGTGTGCATTACGGCGTTTTTGTTTAACAATGAATGGCGTTCCAAATGGGTGCGGAAACTGTTCCGCCTGCTCAATAAGGTGCTTTTTCACGTGTTTCGGGCATTGATTCCCAAAGGCCGCTACGATGATTTTGTGGATCAATTGGATGAAGGAATAAATCTGATTCATAAAAAGAAAAAAAATCTGACGCGGGCCATCGTGTATATTTGTGCGGATTGGCTGTTTACGATTTTGGTATTGTATTTTGCATTCCGCGCCGTTGGGGTGCATATATCGGCCGGTAGTTTGGTGGCGGGGTTTGCCGTGGGGATGGTTACTACGTTAATTCCGGTACTGCCCGGGGGATTGGGCGCCATGGAATTGGCCATGACAGCCGTATTTTCCCAGATGGGCATTGACTGGGACGCGGCTTTGACCGCCGCGTTGATTTACCGCGTGGTGTATTATATTTTGCCCGGGATTTTGAGTATTTTTATTTACTGGGGTTTGCAGCTGTCCCAGACACCGTCCAAAGCCAAAAAAATGAAAGAGGTGCCTTTTTATGAAGGAAAGAATTGAAGAATTGTCTCCTAAGATCGCGCCCAGCGCTTTTGTACACAAAATGTCTTCAGTCAGCGGCGCGGTAACGCTGGGGGAGAACTCCTCCGTATGGCCTTGCGCCGTGCTGAGGGCCGACATTGCGGAAATCGTGGTGGGCGAAAACAGCAATATTCAGGATAATGCATGCATACATGTAAATTATGATTGTCCTGCCGTCATTGGCAAAGGGGTAAGCGTGGGGCACGGGGCCGTGGTACACGGCAGCAAAATAGGGGACAATTGTCTTATCGGCATGAACGCCGTGGTATTGGAAAGTGAAATAGGTCCCAATTGCCTTATCGGAGCGGGGGCCGTGGTAACGGCGGGCAAAAATATTCCCGCAGGATCTTTGGTCATGGGCGTGCCGGCCAAAGTAGTGCGTGAACTGAGCGAAGACGAAATGAACGGTATTTTGCGCAATGCCCACGAATATGTACGTTTGTCCCGCAAATTTAAAGACGCGGCGGAAGAATTGGCATGAAAAAAGTCGTTTTAATAGAAGATTCCAAAACCTTGGCCGGCGCTTTGACGGGCGCGCTGGAGTTGGAAGGCGTGCAAACCGTATGGGCGGCTGACGGCGTGCAGGGCGTTTCGGCGGCGCGGCGGGAGAAGCCGGATTTGATTTTATTAGATTTAATGCTGCCCAAACTCAGCGGTTTTGAAGTGTGTAAAATGCTTAAAACCCATGATCTGACATGGCGTATTCCGGTGGTGGTGATGTCTACGCTGACCGATCCACTCAGCCGAGACCGCGCCAAAGAAGCGGGGGCGGATTATTTTATAGCCAAACCTTATGATTTGGCCGCCACGTTGGCGGAAATCAAAAAATACCTGAAAATATAAGGATACTATGTCCATTCAAAAAATCAATACCGAAAAATTGCAAACCTTGCTGGAAGAAAAACCTTCCCAAGTGTTGGCCGTATTAAAAAACAAAAAGAATTTAGATGCGGGCGCTTTGTTTTTGCTTGGCGAAGCGCACCGTCTGCTGGGGTCTTTCCGTCCCGCCATTGAAACTTATGCCAAAGCGTTAAAAGTTACTCTCAATGCCGAAGAACGCATGGATATTTTGCTGGCTATGGCCGCCTGCTACCGCACGCTGGGGGTGTCTTCGGCAGCGTATGAATTGGCGGAAGATGCGCTGAAAATGTCCAAAGAAATGGAATATGACGAATATATGGTGCGGGCCATGCAAGAGATGGGTATGGCGCTTCGCGCATGGGGAAGACTGGACGAGGCTTTGGATTTATTGGATGCGGTGTTGGCGGCCTATACGCAGCAAAAAGACTGGGCCGGCATGAGTTTTATTTGTTGGGCAAAGGGCGGCATTTACCGCTTGAAAGGCTTGTTGGCGGAAGGCATTGCCCAGTTTAAGCTGGCCGTCAAATACGCCAAAAAAGCCGAAGACGATATCAATTTGGCTTATGCCTATTGCGGGTTGGCGGGCATCAGCCGCATAGCGGGCAAAATTGACGATTGCGTCAAAAATTATAAGTTGGCGGAGAAAATTTTTAATAAAACGGAAGATTTGTTCGGCAAAGCTTATACAAATTGCGGCATGGCCAACGGCTTGCGCCAGCAAGGCAAATATGATGAAGCTTTGCGCCACTATAACAAAGCCGACGTTCTTTACAGCGGGATAGGAGACAAGGTGGACTTGGGCTTTGTCAAATGGGGCAGGGCCGATATTTTGAAACGGCGCAACAAATTGCCTCAGGCATTGGCGGATTTGCGCGCGGCGGAGCAGTTGTTTGCCAATTCTGACGAGATCCGCGGGCAGATTTTGACCAAGCTGGCATTGGCGCAGGTGCTGTATGCCATGGGCCAAACCGATGAAGCGGAAAGCTTTTACGAACAAGGGGTAACGCAGGCCCGTGCGGAGGGGCTGCATACGTATTTGGAAAGCTTTACGTAAGCTCTGTGAAACGGATATGCAAAACCCCCGTAAAAACGGGGGTTTTTTGATCGGATGAAAACCGATGCTTTAGGGGCGTATTTTGTCCATCATGCGCGGGAACGGTATAGTCTCACGCACATGCTGTAAGCCGCATACCCAACGCACCATGCGTTCAATGCCCATGCCAAAGCCCGAATGCGGCACGCTGCCGTAACGGCGCAAGTCCAAATACCAGTCATATCCGGCGGGATCAAGACCGCTTTCTTTGATGCGGCGCACCAGCGTGTCATAGTCGTCTTCTCTCTGACTTCCGCCGATGATTTCTCCCGCCCCTTCGGGGCCTATTACGTCTACAGCCAATACGACGTCCGGATTTTGCGGGTCTTGTTTCATGTAAAAGGCTTTTATGGCGGTGGGGTAGCGGTGGATCATGATGGGCGTATCATAATCTTCGCCCAAGAGCGTTTCTTCATCCCCGCCTATGTCTCCGCCCCATGGGGTGTCATTGCCTTTTTTGTGCAGAATCTCAATGGCGTCCGTATAAGCTATGCGCGGGAATTTTTTGTCCACCGTGGCCTGCAATTTTGTGGTGTCTCTTTCCAATACTTTCAGTTCTGCCGCACGGTTTTTGAGTACTTGTCCAATGATGTATTTGATGAAATCTTCCGCCAAATCCATATTATCGTCCAAGTCGTTGTAAGCCACTTCCGGCTCCACCATCCAAAATTCCGTCAAATGGCGGCGCGTTTTGCTTTTTTCGGCGCGGAAAGTCGGTCCAAAACAGTACGTGCGTCCCAGAGCCATGGCGGAGGCTTCTCCATACAGCTGGCCGCTTTGGGTAAGGAATGCTTTTTCTCCGAAATAATCCGTTTCAAACAATGTGCTGGTTCCTTCGCAGGCGGAGGGTGTTAAAATGGGAGAGTCCGCCAAAACAAAACCGTTGCTGTGCAGATATTGGCGGATGGAGAAAATAATTTCGTCGCGGATTTTCAGAATGGCGTTTTGTTTGAGGGAACGCAGCCACAGGTGGCGGTTGTGCATCAGAAAATCCGGTCCGTGTTCTTTGGGGGAAATGGGGTAATCTTTTGCCATTTGCACGAGCTGCAAATCTTTCACGCCCATTTCAAAACCCAGCGGGGAGCGTTTGTCCTCGCGTATGGTTCCCGTAACGATGATGGAAGATTCCTGAGTCAGCTTGTCGGCCAATTCAAAAAGCTGAGGCGAGACATCACCCTTAAACATGACGCATTGAATAATGCCGCTGCCGTCGCGCAGCTGTAAAAAATGCAATTTGCCGCTGGAGCGTTTATTATAGAGCCAGCCTTTTAAGGTGATTTCTTGGCCTACATAACGGCCTACGTCGCTGACTCTGAATTTACTGGACATAGTTTCCTCACAAATTTTATGGAATATATAGTATTATTGTATCTTTTCCGCACGTTGTCTTCAACGGCGTTTCGGCGGTATCTATAAAGAGGCTTGCATTGTTTTTTTTTGATAAATTTTGTCTATGATCAAAATTTATCAAAAAAACGCTGTTCTTTGTAAAAATTCCGTCAAAGGCGGATTTGGCGGCTTTACGCTGATGGAACTTTTGGCGGTGGTGCTGATTATAGGTATAATAGCGGCCGTGGCATGGCCCAAATATGAAGCGGCCGTGCTTAAATCCAAGGCTGTACAAGCTTTGGTTTTGCTTAGAAATACGGCGGACGCTCAGACGCGCTATTATATGACTAACGGCCACTATACGGAGGATTTGTCGCTGCTGGATATAGAATTGCCTCAGAGTTCTAAGTTTACTCTCAGTTATATGGAGAGGTGTGATTGGGGCAATGCAACGATTACTGTTACGGTGGGATGGCATTTATATTTTACTTATCACCCAATTCCTTTTCCCTGTTCCGTAAACAAACGATTGGAGGGCGTAACGGAGTGTGTGGCGCGGCATTCTTCTAAAAACAGCCCAGCAGGTTTGCCAGTCCATGGGCGGAAAACAAACGTCAAGCGGAGATTGGATTGTTTATCAGCTTGAACGGGTGCTTGTAGGGGTTTTGAGAAGAAAAGATTTCTTTTTCTCTTTGCATTATGCTATAATAAATAAGTCATCAGAAACAGCGAATTTTTCGGGCGTGTAGCTCAGCTTGGGAGAGCGCCTCGTTCGCAACGAGGAGGTCGTCGGTTCGATCCCGATCACGTCCACAATCTAAATAAACCCCGCAAAGCGGGGTTTTTGTTTGGATATCTCAGGCGCGTAACGCTTCCGAAGTGAGCCGAGGAGGTCGTCGGTTCGTCCATGCACCAAAGCTATCATACTGCCTAAAATGCTAAAATAACTATATATGAGCAAACTGGTTAGAGGATTTAGGGATATTTTTGAACCGCAGTCCAATTTGTTTACCGAGCTGGAAAACTGCGCCCGCGGCGTATTGCGCCGCTATGGATTTTCGGAATTGCGTTTACCTACGGTGGAACACAAAGAATTATTCGTCAAATCCACCGGCGAAACAACGGATATTGTACAAAAAGAAATGTACAGTTTTGAAGATGCCGGGCATCGTCAGCTGGCCATACGTCCCGAAGGCACGCCCGGAGTGGTGCGTGCGTATCTGGAAAATAATTTTACACAGGCTGCTCCAGTGCAGAAATTTTATTATATCGGCAATATGTTTCGCGCCGAACGTCCTCAGGCGGGCCGTTACCGTGAGTTTGAACAAATCGGCGCCGAGTCTATAGGCAACAGCGCGCCGGCCGCCGATGCCGAAATGATTTTAATGCTGAAAGATATTGTATCGTCTTTCGGCGCAAAAAATTATTCCGTAAAAATCAACAGCTTGGGCTGCGAGCACTGCCGTCCCTTATACCGTCAAGCGCTGATGGAGTTTTTATCCAAAGAAAAAGACTCCCTGTGTGAAAATTGCCAAACGCGTCTGGAAAAAAACCCTTTGCGCGTGCTGGACTGTAAGATTGACGGTCCTCGTTTCGCCGGCCGCGTACCCACGATGATTTTATGTCCTCAATGCCAAGCGCATTTTGACGAAGTACAGCGTTTGTTGAAAGGCAAAATAGATTTCAGCGTAGATCCTATGTTGGTGCGCGGGCTGGACTATTACAGCCGCACGGTGTTTGAATTTCAGGCGGGGGATACTTCTCAAAACGCCATAGCGGCCGGTGGTCGTTACGACGGTTTAATTAAAAGCATGGGCGGTCCCGCCACGCCGGCCGTGGGATGGGCGTTGGGCGTGGAGCGCGTAATCGCTTCGCGCGGAGATGTTCCCGCACCGAAAGAAAAAAGCGTATTTGTCGTTTCTTTGGATACACAGTGCCATGAAACGGCTTTTAACGTAATGCAGGCCTTGCGCTCTGCCGGCGTACGTACAGAGGGCGGTTTGTTTGACAAAAATGCCAAAGGCCAGATGAAACAAGCCAACCGCTGCGGGGCGGCGTATGCCTTGATTCTAGGCGAAGACGAACTGGCCAAACAAGAAATTACTTTGAAAGATTTAACAAGCGGCGAGCAGAAACAGACGCCGCTGGAAAGCATTGTCCAAGAGGTAAAAGAACTTCTATGAAACGAACGAATTATTGCGGGGCGCTGAACGCTGCGCATATTGGCACGAAACAAACGGTTTGCGGGTGGGTGAACAGCTACCGAAACCATGGAGGAGTACTGTTTATTGACGTGCGCGACCGAAGCGGTTTGGTGCAAGTGGTTGTCGGACCGGAAAATCCGTTTTTTGAGCTGGCGTCTTCTTTGCGCAACGAATATGTGGTGGAGGTAAGCGGAGAAGTCAAACCCCGCATTGAAGGAGCAGTCAATAAAAATATACCGACGGGTGAAATAGAAATTTCCGTAGAAAATTTAAAACTCTTAAACACTTCCGTTCCTTTGCCTTTTGATGTGGAAAATTCCCGCGCCGCTTCCGAAGAAACGCGCATGAAATATCGTTATTTGGATTTGCGAAATCCCGTTATGGTGCGCAACTTAACCATGCGTCATAAAATTGCCCAAGCCGCAAGGCGTTATTTGGATGAACAAGGCTTTTTGGAGGTGGAAACGCCCGTCCTTACGCGTTCTACTCCGGAGGGTGCGCGCGATTATTTGGTGCCGTCGCGCATTCATCACGGGCAGTTTTACGCTTTGCCGCAAAGTCCGCAGATGTTTAAACAAACTTTGATGGCCAGCGGCATTGACCGCTATTTTCAACTGGCGCGGTGTTTCCGTGATGAAGATTTGCGTGCCGACCGTCAGCCTGAACATACGCAAATTGATATGGAAATGTCTTTCGTTACGACGAATGATATCCATGAAGTGGTGGAAGGTCTGATGAAAGAAATTTTCAAAACCGCCGGTCAGACTTTGCAAACGCCTTTTGCAAAACTGCCTTATAATGAAGCGATGGATTTATACGGCTCCGACAAGCCGGATTTGCGTTATGACCTGCAAATTAAAAACGTAAGTGGCATATTCGGCAAAACGGCTTTCAAAGTGTTTGCCGATGTGCTGGCCGCCAAAGGGGCGATCTATGCCATACGGGGGGAGAAAGGGGCCGCTCTTTCGCGCGGTCAAATAGACAAATTGACGGAACTGGTTAAGAAAAACGGCGCCAAAGGCTTGGTGTGGCTGAAAATCAAAGACGGCAAGCTGGAAAGCCCAACCGCTAAATTCTTTACCGAAGCCGAAATGCGGGCCTTGCAGACGGAAACGGGCGCGCAAGAGGGAGATATTGTTTTTGTGGGGAGCGACGCCAATGTGCGCACGTGCCAGACGTTTATGGGGGCCTTGCGCAAGGAACTCGTTAAAAATCTGACGCCTAAAAACAATTGGGCTTTTGTGTGGATTACGGATTTCCCGCTTTTAGAGTATATTGCCGAAGAAAACCGCTGGGATGCGGCGCATAATCCGTTTACGGCTCCGCATGAAGACGATTTGGAAAAACTGGAAACCGATCCCGCTTCGGTACGTTCCTATCAGTTTGACCTTGTACTCAACGGAAATGAGCTGGCTTCCGGCTCCGTGCGCAATTGCCGCCGTGATGTGCAAGAGCGCATTTTGGCGCTGATGAAGCACAGCAAGGAAGAAGCTTCCCGCCGTTTTGGCATGCTCTTAAACGCTTTGCAATACGGCGCGCCTCCGCATGGGGGGATAGGAATTGGTCTGGATCGCGTAACTGCGCTTTTGTGCGGAGAAGATTCCATCCGTGAGGTGATTGCTTTCCCCAAAACAACACAGGCGGTGTGTCTGTTGACGGAATCGCCGAATGTGGTAGATGAACAGCAGCTGAAAGACTTGGGGATAGAGATTAGCAAGCAATAACGGTTTTGCAGCGCAGTGGTTTTATGGGCGGCGGATGAGATGAAAAGTCTTGTCCGCCGTTTTGTAAGAAACGGCGTTTGGAGATATAACGATAGTTTTGGTTGTCGGCCCTTAGCCCTGCCCATCATTTCGTCAAGTTGGCCTATTTTGCGTCGAAGTAGGATTTGTCGCGGATAAGGATGATTTTTCTCTCAAAGCATATACAATATTTTCCTTTTTTCGGAACTGCAAAGCCACATATTAAAGATGAAAGAAACGGCATGGCTTTTGCTACAATATTACTATATGAATATAAACAAACGGCTTTTCTATTTTTTAATATTTATTATTCTGATGTTGTTGCTGGCGGCCGTTTATATATCGCGTCCCCGCCACAGAGCGGCGCTCTCCGCTCCGATCGCCGCCAGCGGCGCAGCGCTTTCGCCAGCGGATACAATGCCTGATGAGGAGGAAGTGGACTTTACCGCCATGTTGTCCTCTCCGCAGAAAGATTTGCCTTCCGCGCGTGATATTTTAGGCCGCTCCGAAACGGCGCCCTCCGCAGAGAATCATTTGTCGCCTGCTTCCCGTCCTTATTTGCCGCCGTCATCGGCGGCGCAAGCGGGAATGTCTGTTCCCTCCGTTTCCAAGGTCTCCGTTCCCGTTTCGTCCGCAAGAGCTGCCGGTGCGGAAGAGAAAGCAGCGTCTTCTTTGAAACGGCCGTCCGCTGTCGGTCCCGTTTCTGGATATACACCGCCTCCGGTGGCGTCCGTATCCGGTGCAAACAGATTTGAAAATAACCATGGCCTGCCGAATATTTCCTCCGGTAGGGAACTAGCGGAAAAAACAGAGGACATTTTTTCTCCTTTTGACGCTCGGATGACGCGGCGGGAACAAACCGCTTTCAATCGGAAACTAAATGATTTCTCCGTCGGGTTGGAACGGGCTATTGCCTCCGCTGTCTTGCCTAAAAGCAAACGTGAACAAAATATTGAGAAATATTTGGCCCGTGCCCGAGGAGAGGCGGCCGTTATGAATGACGGCGTTTATGCCGTTGGTCAGCGTCAGGCGGGAGGAGAAAGCGCCGCCGAGGAAGTGGTGCAGCGTTTGGCTTCGCAAGCGGCCGGCATTGTCAATGACGTGCGCGCCAATTATGGGGATTCCGCCGCGGCGCAGGCGCAGGAAATTATGAACGATTTTCAAGCGGAAATGGCGCAAACGCTGAATGAGGAGGGAGACCCTCAGGAAAAAAATATTAAAGCTCAAGCCGTCAACAATAAATATAATTCCAAGCTGCAGGAGCTGAACAATCAGGCAGCTTTGGAAAAAATGGGAGAAGAACTTCGCGTACAAAATGAGCAGTACTTAAAGAAAATCGGCGAAACTTACGGCCCGCAGACGCAGGCGGCCATGCGCCCCGTGTTGGAGGAATTTGCCGGCAAGCGCATGCAGCTTTGGGCCACTCCGATGAGCGAAGAAGAGAACGTGCGCCAAACTTTGGCTTTGGACGAACAGCTGCGCAAAGAACAGGAACGCATCGTAAAAGAAACCGCGCCGCAAGCCTCTGCCGGCAATTTGACGGCTTTGCAAAACGAATTGACCGAAAAAGAAATTTTGGAAGAAGCGCGCAAAGTGGAGGCCGGAGAAATGGTTTCCCCCGTTTACCGAGAAAGCGCCGAAGTCCGCACACAAAACGAGGAGGCATGGAAGAAGGAAGGGGAAGCTCTGGTGCAGAGTTTTGAGCCGTTGGGACCGCAAGTCCAAGAACAGGTCCGCCAACAGATGGACGGTCTGTTAAATTACCGTCGTCAGCTGCGGCAGCAAGCCATGGAAGAAGGTTTGAGCGTGGCGGAAGTTATGCGGCTGGATATGGAAGCGACGAAGAAGGCCAATCAGGCTTTGGAACAGATCAGAATGGAGGGATTGGAAGGCGCGTTTAATGAACAATATGAAAAACAGTTTGAACAAGCCCCTAAAGATTTTACGGATCAACTGCGGCCCATTTGGGAAAAATACAATAAACAGCGGGCAGAATTAAGTATGCAAACAACCGACCAGCAGACCTATCAAACCCGCATTCAACAGCTGGCCGAGCAGCAACAGCGTGAATTTGAAGCCGTTCAGGAAGCGTATATGTCGGGGCAGCATCCGCCGGTTCATCCGCAATGACGCTTTGCCGTTTTTCGCTGTAAAAAACCCGCCCTGATGGGCGGGTTTTTTGACTAACGGCGCTAAAAATACAGGTCGCGCTTGCCGGTTTTTATCTTGGACAGATTTTCGTCTATCATTTGGCGTATCGGCGTGCCTTGCTGAAAGTTTTCCTTTGTGGTGCTTTCAATCAGCGCGTAGCCTTTGGCCTTCAATGCGGCGGGGGCAAAGTCCTCCAAATACTCCGCAAACGTAAACATGGCATTGGGCAGGCAATGTTTTTTAATTAATCCGGGTTTGGCCATGTCCATAAAGTCCTTGCCCACGCGGCCCAAGCGGTAACAGCCCGTGCAGAAAGACGGCATGTGTTTGGCATCCACAATGGCGTCTATCACTTCGGCCAAGGTGCGCTCATCGGTCAGTGTAAACTGGCTGCCGTTCTGTTTGTCATAGGAATACCCGCCCGGATTTACGCGCGAAGCGGCGGAAATTTGCGATACGCCCAGCTCCAGACACGCATTGCGCATGGCGGGGCTTTCGCGCGTGCTTAATATAATGCCCGTATATGGAACCGCCAGACGAATAACGGCCACGACTTTTTTGAAATCATCGTCGCTCAGCTGATAAGGCGGATGCAGGCTGAAGTCAGATCCTTCCGCCGGTTCTATGCGCGGAATGGATATGGTGTGGGGGCCTACTCCGTAGGTGCTGTCCAGATAGAACGAGTGTTCCAGTGTGGCCAGTATTTCGTACTTGTAATCATACAGTCCCAGCAAAGGCCCGATACCGACGTCATTGATGCCGGCTTTTAAGGCACGGTCCATGGCGTCAAGGCGGAACTGATAATCTTTCTTGGCGCCGTCCAAATGCAGCTTTTCATAGCTTTCTTTGTGATATGTTTCTTGGAAAAGCTGATACGTGCCTATTCCGCATTTTTTCAGTTCTTCAAATTCTTTTTGCACCAGCGGGGCAATATTGACGTTTACGCGGCGGATATTTTGACCGTTCCAGCGCGTTTCGTAAATGGCTTTAATGCTGTCGTAGACATATTGCAATCCGCCGCCCGGATACGCTTCGCCCGCCACCATCAAAATACGCTTATGGCCTTGTTTAAGCAGTTCGGTAACTTCTTGGTGTATTTCTTCACGCGTGCTGGCGTGGCGTTTTAAGCGGGTATTGCTTTTGCGGAACGCACAATATACGCATTCATTGGTACAGATATTGGAAATATACAGCGGAGCAAATAATACGATGCGGTTGCCGTAAATGGCCTCTTTGACGTATTTGGCGGCGTCAAACAGTTTCTGCATCAGTTTTTTGTCGGTAATATTCAAAAGCACCGCCGCTTCTTCCAGCGTGATGCCGTGTAAATTTTTGGCCTTTTCTAAAATGTCCGTTACTTCGCAATCCGTGTGGGATTTGCCTTTTTCCAAGGTTCGTTGCAGTTTTTCATCATCTATAATCATACATATATCATAGCACTTTTGAGCACCGGCGCGTAAACGGCCTATATGCCATGACATCAAAAAACCCGCCGGTTTGGGCGGGGTTTTGAAAAGGACACAACGGGAAAGGGTTAATTGCGGTTATTCTCCGAAGAATGCTGGCAGTTGACGCAATAACGCGCAAAAGGCAAAGCTTTAATGCGTTTTTTGGGAATGGGCTGGCGGCACAGTTCGCAGCGGCCGTAAATGCCTTTTTCAATTTTGCGCAGGGCGGCTTCTATTTGGCCGATGGTGTTGTGGGAATTTCCGGAGAGTTCAAATAAAATTTCCTTGTCCAGACTTTGGCTGGCCGCATCAATGGGGTCTCCCACTTCGGCTTCCGGCATGTCCATGTTTTTCTTTTCTTTTAAGCGTTTTTCCGCGTCGGCTTTTAATTCTTCCAAATGTTTTTTGATTTCTTTAATTTCCGCGGCGGTTAAGACGTCTTTGTTGGATTTCTTTTTTGTTACCATACGGCTGCTCCTTAGAAAATGGGAAAATGGTGGCGCTGTTTATACGCCGTTTGATTAATGTAGCAAATACGGACATGTAATGCAAGGGGCTTTGGAATTGTTATAATAAAGATATTTCTTAACTATTAACGGAGCGTGCGTCCAGATGAAAAACCTGTTGCAAAAGCCGTTGGATGAATTGATTTTCAAAAATTCGCTGGTGGTCAATTACCGCCGCATGTGGCCCTATATCAAGCCGTATTGGTTCCGCGCGCTGCTAGGCGTGGCGCTGGCTGTGCCCGTGGGGGCGTTGGATTCGGTGGTGGCTTTATTTTTGAAGCCTTATACCGATGACGTGCTGGTGGCCAAAAACGCCACGTTCGCTTCTTATATTCCGTTGTTAATCGTCGGGTTTGTACTGGTGCAGAGCGTGCTGAATTACAGTGTAAAATACCTGACCACATGGGTGGGCAGCAAAATTACGTTGGACGTGCGCAAAAAACTTTTTGCCAAATTAATGTCTCTTAATACGGCGTTTTTTGACCAAAAAGACTCCGGCTTTGTGATGATGCGTTTTAACAATGACGCCGACACCGCCTGCAACGGATTGATTAATAATGTACGCTTGGTCATATCCAAAGTGTTTTCTTCGCTGGCTTTGGTTTGCGTGTTGTTTTACAACTCTTGGCAATTGACCATTATTGCCGTGGGAGCGGTACTGGTGGCTTTTGTTCCCATTTATATCGTGCGGCGCAAAATGGAAGAATTGGTGCGCAACACTGTACAAGTGGGAGCCGTAGCCATGAAAGCCTATAACGAAGCTTTCAGCGGAAACCGCACGATTGCGGCGTATAATTTGCAACATGAACAGCAAAGCGCTTTTAACACGCTGATGGAACGTATTTTTAATTTGAACATGGGCATTGTTAAGCATACGGGCTGGCTTTCTCCCGTTATGCATTTTATTATTTCGTTGGGGTTGGCTTTTGTGATATGGCAGAGCAGCTCATTGATCGTCAGCGGAACGATCACCAGCGGAAATTTCACTTCGTTTGTTGCCGCTCTGCTGCTGTTGTATACGCCTCTTAAAACAGTGGGCGACGACTATGTGGATATTAAAAAAGCATTGCTGGCCATTGACCGTATTTTTGAAATTTTCGCCTTGAAACCCACTATTCAGGACGCCAAAGACGCCCAGACGCTCTCAGGCGTTTTCAAAGAAATTAAATTTGAAAATGTCAGCTTTGCCTATAAAGAAGGGGAGAATGTTCTTTCCCACATTAATTTGACCGTCCCTGTAGGCAGTACGCTGGCGTTGGTGGGCAACTCCGGCGGGGGCAAAAGTACGCTGGTGAATTTATTGCCGCGTTTTTATGACGTGCGGGAAGGACGCATTACTTTTGACGGCGCGGATATTCGGCGTTTTACACTGACCTCTTTGCGGGATCAGATAGCCGTGGTGTTTCAGGACAACTTTTTATTTTCCGGCACGATACGCGACAATATTCTGATCGGTCGCCGCGGCGCCAGTGAAGAAGACTTGCTTCATGCGGTACGCAGCGCTCATTTGGAAGAATTTATCGCTACCTTGGAAGACGGCTTGGATACGCAGTTGGGAGAACGCGGCTTAACGCTTTCGGGCGGTCAGCGTCAGCGGGTGGCCATTGCGCGCGCGTTTATACGCAATGCCCCCATTGTGGTATTGGACGAAGCCACCAGCGCATTGGACAACAAATCCGAAGCCATTGTGCAAAAAGCGCTGGATAATTTGATGAAAAACCGCACGGTATTTGTCATCGCCCATCGTCTCTCTACGGTAGTCAATGCGGACAAAATTGTGGTACTTAACGGCGGAGAAATCGTAGAGGCCGGTACGCACGAAGAATTGCTGTCGTTGGAAAATGGCGCCTACAAAGCACTGTATAATGTGCAGTTTAAGCATCGCAAATAGTAAACATGCCGGCATTTGACAGCGGCGCCAAAAATTGTCCCATTGGCCGTTTGCATATATGTCCATTGAGTGAAAACGCTGGCAAGGGGGAAATCGTTTTTTACGTGTCGGATAGTTCACATGGATGCGGTGTGTCAGCTTCTGTCGGGACGCGTCCCGCCCGCCGTAACGGAAATAGCGGCGGCGCAATAAACGATAATTTGCATGAGATTATAAAAACCTTGAAATTTGCGCCTCCGGCAAGTAAGAAGCGAAAGTGATTTGTTCGGAGGCATGTAGGGTGCTTATACATGCAACAGCTACCAAGGACATTCACGGCGCCGCATGCGATGATGTTTTTATGAATTTACAAAACTCCCCAAGCGAAATGCTTGGGGAGTTTTGCTTTTAATATTTATACGTTACCAAACCGCTTCGCAGTTTTGGTTCAAACCACGTGGATTTAGGAGGCATAATCAGGTTGGCGTCGGCCACTTTCATCAGCTCTTCCATGGAAGTGGGGTACATGGAGAACGCCACCTTGTATTCGCCGGAGTTTACGCGCTTTTCCAATTCTTTCAAGCCGCGTATACCGCCGACGAAATTAATGCGTTTGTCCGTGCGCGGATCACCAATGCCCAGCACGGGGGCGAGCAAATTGTTTTGCAAAATGCTCACGTCCAATGCCGCCACGGGGTCGGCCCCGTCAAAGCTGCCGTCTTTGGCCGTCAGCGTGTACCATTTGCCTTCTAAATACATGCCGAATTCATGGCGTCGTTCGGGACGTGCTTTGCCGGTGGGCTGTACGTCAAATTTCTCGGCTATTTTTTTGAGAAACTCATCTTCACTCAAACCGTTTAAGTCTTTTACCAGCCGGTTGTAATCCATCACATACAGTTGTCCGGCGGGGAAAATAACGGCCAAGAAGAAGTTGTAGTTTTCCTGTCCCGTGTGGTGCGGATTTTCCGCTTTGCGTTTGCGCGCCACGTTAGCGGCGGAGGCGGAACGGTGATGGCCGTCGGCGATGTAAAGAATAGGCTGAGCGTCAAATATTTTACGCACGGAAGCGATGTCTTTATCGTCGTCCATGACCCACAGCGTATGGCCTATGCCGTCGGGCGTAATGAAATCGTAAGCAGGGGTGTGCTGTACGATTTTCTGCACCAGCTCATCCATGGGTTTTTGGTCCGGATAGGTCAAAAAGACGGGTCCGGTCGTCGCGCCCAGCGTATCTACGTGACGGGTGCGGTCTTCTTCTTTGTCCTTGCGCGTCAGCTCATGTTTGCGGATAATGCCTTTGTCGTATTCTTCCGCGCTGACGATGGCCACCAGTCCGTATTGTGTCCGTCCGTTCATGGTTTGCGCGTAAATATAGAAGCAAGGCTTGCTGTCCTGCTTCAAAATGCCGCGTTCTATGAACTTGTCCAAATTTTCGCGTCCTTTGGCGTAGACTTGCGGATCATAAAGGTCCATGTCTTCGGGCAGATCAATTTCCGGTTTTTCCACGTGCAGGAAAGAAAGCGGATTCCCTTGGGCCATCTCACGCGCTTCGCGCGAATTGATGACGTCATAAGGCGGGCAGGCGATTTGCTCGGCTCTGCCATCGGGGCGATATCCTCTGAAAGGTTTTACGGTAGCCATATCAGTTCACCTTATGCAGAAATTTGCCCATTTTGGCATATTCGTCAATGATTTGCACCGTACATTCCGCCACGGCGTCCTGCGCTTGATCCGTACTGGCGCCGATATGGTGCGTACCATAGAGGTTTTCCGCTCCTGCGTATGGAGTGTAATCAAAGGCTGTGTCGGTGGCTTTGGGTTCCGTTTCGTAAACGTCCAAGCCCGCTTTAATCCCTTTGTTTTTAACGGCGTCGGCCAAGTCTTTGGCCACTACCAGTCCTCCGCGTGCGGCATTGATGAAAATGGCGCCGTCTTTCATCTGGTCAAAAAAAGTTTTGTTGAATAATCCTTTCGTCTGCGGCGTTTCGGGTATGTGTACGGTAATGACGTCGCATACTTTGGCCAGTGCATAAATGTCCGGTTCCGGCGTTATGCCGGCGGCGCGGAATTCTTCGGCTTTGCCGTTGGGATCATAGGCCACGATTTTCATGCCGAATGCCGCAGCGCGTTTGGCTACTTCTTTGCCGATATGTCCCAGTCCTATAATACCCAGCGTACGACCGAAAAGGCCTTTGGCTTTGCCGTATTCGCTTTTGTTCCATTTGCCTTCGCGCAGGTCTTTGGTGTTGTGGTAAATGCGGCGGTCCAAGGCCAGAATAAGCCCCATGGCCAGCTCTGCAACGGCAATGGAATTTGTTCCCGGGCAGTTGCAGACGGCTACTGCTTTTTCGGCGGCATGTTTAACGTCAATGGTATTGGTCCCCGCGCCGGCGCGGATGATGAGTTTTAAGTTTTTTCCGGCGTCGATGACGGCGGCGGGTACTTTGGTGCTGCGCACGATCAATATTTCATTGTCTGCTATGGCGCCTGTCAGCGTATTTTCGTCCAAAGAGGGGTCTGAGGTAATGCGGTGTCCTTCTTTGGCCAGTACGTCGGTCCAATGCTTGGGGAATTTATCTGCAATTAATATGTTCATTTTGCCTCCGCGCGCAGGGCCGCCACAATGGCGTCCACCGCTTTGGTAAGTTTTTCATATTGCTGCGTGCCGTGAATGTCCACAAACGGGAAGCAGGCAATGCGCAGCGAGTTCTGTTTGACGGAAGAATATTTCTTTATACCGTCCTGCAAGTTCGGCAGTCCGGTGGCTTTTAAGGCTTTGCTGATTTCGGCGCAATCAATTTTTGGGTCCGTGATTTCCAGCGTCAGCGTGGTATAGGAACGGTGCGCTTCGTCTTTAATCAGCGGCACCAGCCAGTCGGTGTTTTTGGCCCATGTAATCAGGTAATCATAGTGCGCGCGGCACAGCGCGTCCATAGCTTTTAATCCTCCGTTTTCATTCATCCATTTGCAGGCTTCGTTGAACATCCATATATTGGTGGTGGAGGGAGTATTGACGGTTTGGGCTTTTTCCTGCGCTTTTTTGACGGCTTCGGTCAAATCCAGCGAGTAAGGAATGCGGCGGTATTTTTTGGCTTCTTCTATGCGTTTGACCGCGGCGGGGCTGAGAATAATGACGCTGCTGCCTCCGCCTACGCCAAAGCATTTTTGCATAGAAAACACCATGACGTCAAATTTGTTTTGCGGCAGAAAACGTCCGCCCGCGCAGGACGTGCAGTCCCAAGCGATAAGCGTGTCTTTTCCTTTGCTGCGCCATGCTTCTTCCAAATATTCGTCAGGAATTTGCGTGCCAGTGGAGGTTTCATTTGGCGTCAGTACGACCAAGCTGGCATTGTAATCCGGTTTTTCCGCGGGGAAGAATTCGCCCTCGGCGGGTTCTTTGAAATCTTTTTTGACGGAGTCTTCCAAGCAGGACGCAATTTTTTTGCACCAGAGTTTAGAAAACGCGCCAAAACTTAAACCGGAAATGGAATTGGTGGTTAAACTCCACGCCACGGCGTCCAAGGCCGGTGTGGCACCGCCCATGAAAAAGATAACGGTGTAATCTTGCGGCAAATTAAGCAGTTGACGCAAATTGTCGCCGGCTTCTTTATATAAGCCGTCCGTGGAAATGTCTTTGGCGCGGTGGCTGCGTTCAAATTGCGTTTTGTAAAGCGGCGTTTCGCGTACGACGGGATGTCCTTGGCTGGGGCCGCAGGTGAAAGTGGAAGTGGGTAATTCATTCGTCGGTATGTTTAGCGTCATGATAATCTCCTTGTTTAGCCTACTCCCCCATTGTAAAAATGTTGGCTTAAAAAAGCAACCCCCGCGCACATTTTTATAAAGAAAATACTTTTTTGGCCGTTACGCCGTGGCCGTTTATTTGTTGAAAACCGCCCCAGCCTTGACTCGTTTTTTTTTTTTGATACCCTATACATGCTCAAAAACAAAATGCCGCTAAGGCGTGTTTTTGAACAATTAAATGCCGTTATAGGAACAAAAAATGAAAAAAGGATTTACGCTGATTGAATTATTAGTTGTTGTTTTAATCATTGGTATATTGGCCGCTGTGGCTTTGCCGCAGTATGAAAGAGCGGTAAAACGAAGCCGTGCGGCTGTCTTAATGCCTTTAATACGCAGCATTTGTGATGCGCAAAAGCGTTATTATATGGCCAACGGCGCATATTCCGACACTTTTGACAATTTGGACATTTCCATGCCTGCCGGCGGAACATTCGGCAGCAATCATGGAACTCTGTACTATGCGGATTTTTCATGTTATATTCATATGGGCAACGGCGCAACGCCGGTTTCTTTGTATTGTTCCAGCAAAAAAGTGCCGGAAATATCGTTGGAAAAATATTTTGTCAGTACAAAGATGAATTGCTGGGTCAATGAGCCTTCGGGCCACGGGCTTTGCCGTTCGCTGAGCGGCTTGCAGGAACCGAATGTGTCTAATTCAATAGGGGCAGAGGGATACAACTGGTAAAAGTCCCGCCTTTGGGCGGGCTTTTTTTGTACGCATTGGATTTTGTAAAATATAAAAGTAAGATTTATTACTCTTATTTAGGAGACCTCATGAGCTGCGAAAAATGCACCCCCGAAGTAAAAGAAATGTGCTGCGTCTGCAAAGGCGCCAAGCATGATCCGGCCCCGATCCCCGAAGAAGGGAA
>CALUXG010000032.1 GCA_944324685.1 uncultured Elusimicrobiales bacterium | reverse complement strand
AAAATTAAAGTGGATTTTTTGCATGCATCTGCCGTTCATTTTATGCCAAACGTTGAATTTCTTGGGCGACACAGGTCATATCCAATGATGAAAAATCATCGGGTACGCAAACGATGTGCGCTTTTTGGCTTAGAGGCGTCCACGTTTTCAGATTTTGCGTATCCTGCCTATAGATGCATACTTGTTCTTTGTCTAAGGCGCAGGCGGCATGGACAAAGGCCGTATCCGGCGAAACGAACACGTCTCCGGCGGCAATAAGCGCAAATACATCAAATAAATCTGTATGGGCAGGTTGAAAGAAAAGGTTGGGGGGAGTTCTTGCAAAGGCCGCTTGGCGGAATGACTCCATTTTATTTTCTTCGCCGATGACGATGATATTTGCATCCGGTAATAAAGAGGCCAGAGAAAGCAGCTGTGTAAAAGCCAGACAGCGGTGTTTGCTTCCGGCGAAAGGATTAACCAAGATGTTTTTCCGTCCATGAGGCAGGGTTTGGATAAACTCCTTTGCGCGGCGTTTTTTATTTTCAGAAATGAACAAGTCGTATTTTGTATTTGTAATTTTTAGTCCCAAACATTGAAAACATCGGCTGTACCATTGGGTAATATGGGCGTTGAAATCAAAAGAACAGGTAATATTGTATAAGCCAAAACTTTGGCGGTTAAAACCAAAAGCAAAATGCGGTTTGGCGCAAGCGAGCAGAAACAAGGTTTGCGCCGTATTTTCCATATCAAGGTCTATATAAAGATCAAAACTTTCTCTGCTCAGCTTACGGCCCAGTTTCAGCAAGGGAATCAGGCCTCTTTTATAAATAAAAATTCGGTTGATATGCGGATTGCCCGTTAAAACTTGGGCGGCGTCCGGACCGGCAATGACGTCTATTTCGATATGAGGGAGTTGTTTTTTAAGCTCTCTAAATGCCATGCTGGCCACAATCATATCCCCTAATTTATTGTCATTTCTCAGAAAAAGCACGCGGCGTACGGAAGAAATGTCTTCGGGAGAAAAGACATGCGGGTTTTTCTTGTCCAGCACGGCTTTGGCCAGCCGCGCCTTGAATGCGCGCAGCGCTAAATTTTTTTTGCGGTTCCACTCTCTGAAATTCATAAGTTTGTTTTTAATAAATCGGAAATTTGTTGAAAAACAGCTTCCGCGGTCAGCGAATGCATGCATTGCGCTTTTGGAAAACCCAAAGGGCATTTTTTGTTCCAATCTTCCGTAATATGCCAGCAATTTCCGCAAAAAGGAGCGGCTATATTGCAGTTTTCGCTATAAGACACGTATTCTCGGCATGTGGGCCCCCATAAAATGCAACATTTCGTTCCTACCGCTTGTGCGGCGTGCATAAGGCCGCAGTCGCAGTCTATGTGCAATATGGCATCTTTTAGGATGGCAAAAGCGGTTTCCATATTCGTTTTGCCCAGCAGGGAAACATCGGCCCCGTGGATAGGAGTGGTATTTTGTTCACCCAGCTGGACTATTTTTAATTGCGGATATGTATTCTTAATTTTTTCTATCAATTCCTGCCAATGCGGTACGGGCCAGCATTTGGTAGCCGTTTCATTCAGGCCGTCGCGTATGTTGGATGAAGTGGAAAAGGTGATGTACTTTTTTCCTTGCAAGGGATTGTTTTTTTGTATATGAACGAGCGGTTTTTTGATGCCAAGCGTTTCTATGCCGGCGGAAAGGGCCAGCATATCCAAGTAATCTTTTCCGTGCAGAACGCTTTCGCGCACAATATAATGCCAAGCATGTTCTCCATGCTTTTGATACATATCCAACAAAGAATTTATTTTACTGCGGATTTGGAGCAAAGCCGGCGGTATTTTGTCTTTCTTTTGCCAAATAATCCGTGTTAATTGCAAGGTATCCAATCCAAAAGCATAGTAATATTTACGGGGGCGAAAAAAATGCTCATAATAAAAGTTACGCACATTGCCAAGCTTGCCGAACAAAAACGGACCGTGAGACGGTTCATTCAAAAAAACATCAAAAATAAATTCCGGATATTGCACGGAAAACGCCTGCAGCAACACATTCGTACGCAATATATCCCCTAAACCTCCTCCCGCCAAAATGGCTGCGGATATTTTGTTAGGACTTGTTTTGGCGGGCAGATAACTTTCCCAAACGGATAGAGGGTGGGACAAAGTGTATTGTATGCATTTTCTGACAGCCTTTACAAAAGAGTCATTTTTGGCCGGCTTACGCATTTCTTCGGCTTCCAAGCGAAGAATTTCTTTGGTGAGATTCATTGGCTTTCTCCGTTGCGCAAAGATTGGCGGAGGCGGTCGTAAAATTTTCTTTTTTTGAAAGCAAATCTCGGGTACAGCAAAATAAACAGCAGGTGAGTGAGTATGACGGCGGCGCAAAAACGCATTTTTTGCCAAAAGCTCAAAGAAATTAACGGAGCCGTATAATTTTGGATATTGTCATGGTATTCAATAATATTTTGCTTGGATAAAAGTAAAATATTGTGAAAAAAGCCTTTGTTATTTGCTTCAAAATGTTCGGCCGCTTGAAAGCGAATCTTTTTATCTTCCAGCAAAGCGAGGCTTTTGAAATAACTGACTTCAAAAAATTGCATTTTGAACGGGTAGGCTATGTGCGGCGTTTTCCGATGGAATTCCAATCCTTTATGGTTGTCATTTTTTCCTTCAAGTACGATATTGCGGGAGCATACATAAAAGGGTAATTGTTTATTAAATGCGGCACAGACGGCGGCTAAATGAGGGAACCAGTTTGCCGTATTGTAATAAATATTTATCAGGATTTCCGGTGTAATCGTGTCGGAGCGGTGTATAGCGGCGGGGCAGAAAGTCAGCAATCTCATTAACTCTGCCGGAGCAAAATTTTTCTGTAAATCAGGCAATAATTGACGGTTGACGACAATTAGACCCTGTTTTTCATCTATGGCTTTTTCCACTTCACTCCAAGCGGTGAAGTCATACTCGTCGTCATCACACAACACCCAAAAATACTCTTTTTGCGCTATTTCAAAAGCGCGGGCGATATTGGCGTTGCCTCCAATGTTTTTGAGGTGGCGTATATGTTTAATATTCGTATGGTTTGCGGCAAATTCATCTACAAGCTCAGCCGTTCCGTCCGTGGACGCATTATCCAATACCGTAATGGTGCAAGTGCGCACGGGAGACTGCGGCGCCAGCAGCTGCGCCAGCGTATGCTGCAGATACGGCTTGCGGTTATATGTGGGGATAATGATTTCCAATTGTTGGTTTAATATAGGCATATATGTAAATTCTCTGACGAATGGAGACTATTCTTTTATCAGCGAAAAACTGATGCAAGCATTTGAAAGATGTTATTTGCTCAATTATTTCGCACCTTTAATTATTTGAAAGACCAAATTTTTGTTTTTAGAAACCAAAACAAACAAATTCGTATGTCTTTTTCCGTTTTATAAAATGAAACAGGAAAATAATGTATGCCAAGAGCCAATAAAATTTGTATTTTTTGCCGAAACGAAACATAGTAAAATATATCAAATAAATTTTGCATGGTGAAAGGAAACCACTTCATAAAAACAAGCATGGAAGAGAGAAATCCTTTGCCTAAGCACAGCACGTCCATGCATTCATAGCGCAGTTTTTTGTCTTCAATCAAACTGTACGCGTCTATATAACCCCACAATAAAGAAAAAGTTTGCAGCCGCTTGTATACTCCCGCTTTGAGTTTTTTGGCCGCATGGGATTTTTGGCCTTTTCCCTGTAATATGACGCGCCCTTTGGGCACAAATATTTTACCTTTGTTGTTGATGATTTTTATACTGAGCGCATGAAACGGGAATAAATTGTGCGCCATGGCATAGGCATTCGTCATGACCGTATGGTCAATATGCGCCGTTTTGTAAATGGCGCTGGGAACAAAAGCCATTTCATTAAGCAGGTAGGGAATCGTTTCATTTCTAAATCCCTCGCTATAGGTGGTCATCACAATATCATAAATGCCGCTGGCGAGCGCTTGTTCCACTTCATTCCATTGCGTCCAGTCAAAATCATCGTCATCGCAGAGAATCCAAAAATACGGTTTGCGAGCCATTTCCATGGCTTTGACTAAATTGCCGCCCAGACCGACATTATATGCGTTTCGTATATATTTCAAGTTGGCGTGTGTTAGATGCGCTTGTACTGTTTCGGCGGTGCGGTCCGTGGAACAATTGTCTAATACAGTAATGGAGCAGCTCCGTATGGGGGAACTGTCGGCGAATATTTGCCGCAGGGTTTTATCCAAATTCTCCGCACGGTTATAAGTGATTAAAAATATTTCCAGCTGTTCGTGTATATGCATAAAAATTTTTATGATTTCAAATGGTTTGTTGTATCCATTCCAACATTTTTTTAATTCCTTCTTCTTTGGATACCATCGGTTTCCAATTCAGCAGCTTCGCCGCTTTGGTAATGTCGGCCACAAAAAACTTTTGGTCGCTTGGCCGCGGAGGAAGTTGTTGATAATTCAATTTGACGCTTAACATGTTTTCCAATAAACTGAACAATTCCAGCAAAGACAGACTGTTTTCTATGCCGCCTCCGATGTTAAACGCTTCTCCTTTAATGCGCTCTATATTTTGGGCGGCCGCCAAATATAAAGAAACCATATCTTGCGCGTGCAGGACGTCCCGCACTTGTTTGCCGTTTCCCGCTATGGTAAAGGAAGTGTGCGGGTTGTGCTGCGTTTCTACGGCTTTTTGGCAAAACCAGCTAATCCAGCCTTGGTCAAACGTGCCAAATTGCCGGCTGCCATACATGGACGAATGTCTGAAAACAGCCGTTTTTAACCCAAAAATGCGGGCATAATCCAATATATATTGATCCGCTGCCCCCTTGGAACAGCCATACGGGGAGTGGAATTCTAGCTGAGTGTTTTCATCAAATCCGTTTGGACATTGCACACATTGGTATCGGGTCTGTTGTTCCAGATATGTGTACTGTTCTAAATCTCCGTATACTTTGTTGGTGCTGGAAAATATAATGCCACAGGACGGCGCTTCCAAACGTATGGCTTCCAAAACATTTAGTGTACCCAAGGTATTGGTATTAAAGTCTAAGCGAGGGTTTGAAATAGAGGTGGTCATGGCCACTTGGCCGGCAAAATGAAAAATAATATCCGGCCGGAAATCTTTAACAGCGGTCAAAACAGCATGGGAATCCGAAGTGTCGGCTTTTTTAAACGAGAAATTTCCCAGTGTTTTAAGCCAGTCGTAATTCTTATCGCTTCCGACTCTGGAAAGATTGTCCAGTATCAGTACGTCTCCCATCTTATGTTCTAAAATATGGGCAGCAATATTGGACCCTAAAAATCCGCACCCGCCTGTGATTAAGTATTTTGTCATTTCTTTTATTCCTTTCATATCAGATTTTGTATTTTTCCGCTTTTCTTTTGCAAGTCTGTTTTATTTTTCCACATGTTATATTGGAGCATAATTTATATCCCGCATAACGTATTTTGAACCATACAAGAAACGCTAGTAATTTGGCTTTAATTTGTCTTTGGCTTCGGCGGGGTAGTGTGCGGGGGGGGGGGATTTAAACGCTTATCAAGGCGTTTAAGCGGCGTTTGCCGCAAACGGTATAATTTCCAAAAATTTAATGGAGTATTAATATAATTGTAAAAATCCGCTATGCGCGCCTGACTGGCCGGCTGATGGTGATAATACGTTGGGAGCAAAGAAATCCACTCAGGGATATATTCCAGAAAGATATCACCCGTTTGTTTTTCCCAACGTTTTTCCTTGTTGGATAAGATAAGCAAATGTTCAGGCAAAACGTTAATGTTTACTTCTTGATTTTTTTCTTCCGCCTCGGCCAAATAATCAAAAATGACGCCCGCATATAAATGCATGGTTCCCTTGTAGCGCATGGGATTTTTTAGCCCCGCCATGGCGGAAACATTTACCACCAATGTGCTGAACTGCATGGAATGGTCCAATCCCAGCATTCCATAATCATGGAAAAAATCGTCCGCATGGCGGTAATGCGGCTTCAGCGGATGAGAAGGCAGGGGCAGGACGCATAAATCCGGCTTAGATTCCAAAGCCTGCAGAATGGCGGGCAAAGTGTCGGGGACTAATTGGTCGTCGTCGCCTAGCCACAAGGCGTATAGGCTTTGGCAGAGGCGCAGCGCCGTCCACATATGCGTGTCCACGTCCTGTGTGGCAGATTGGCGGACCGTATGAATAATATCAGGATATTTCTTTTGATACTCGGCCAGAATGGCGGGAGTGTCATCTTCGCAATGATTGTCGGAAATATAAACGGCGATTCCTAACCGTTCCGCCTGCGCGATGAATGAATCCAAACAACATTTCAGAGATGTGGCCCGATTGTATGTGGGAATGCAGACGGAGAGCAAAGGATTCATTTTTCTGCCCACCACTTTTTTCAAGCCGGCTTCTAAACTGACTTGCGCGCGCCAGCCCAATGCCTGCAAATGGGAAATATCCACGTCGTAATCCAATATTTCATGTTTGCGGTAGGGAATTGCGCCGAAGTTCAGCTTTACGGAAGAATCGGGGAACAAACGCGATAATTGGTTCACCAAATTTTTGATGGAGGTTTTAACTCCGCTGCCGCATTCAAAGGTATTTACTTTCCCTGAAGGCAGTTGCTGCAAGTGTGCAAATACGCACAGATACGCCCGCACTACATCGTCAATATAGATAAAATCTCTGGTTTGGGAACCCTCCGTCAAGTCAATATGATCTACACGGTCTTTGAAGTTTTTGACAAGCCATGCGACAAATTTAATGGGTTTTTCTTTTGGACCGTAAAAATGATCCAAGCGCATATTTACCGTCTTGATTTTATCTGCGTAAAACGTCAGCCATTGGAAAAATTGATTTTTAGTAAGGGCATACGAATTGATGTCCGCTTTTAGAATCGTATCCGTATTAATAAAAAAGTTTGTGCGGTGTTTGACGGCCAGCTCCAACAGCGTGAGAGGGAAAAGCAGGTTCACTTTCATAATTTCCGCCGCGCTTTGGCCGTTTCTTCCGTAGCATGTGGCAAAGTGAAAAACGCCTGTTATGGCATATGTGTTAAAAACCTCTTCCAGCGAAATTTGATTTAACGGACAAACCGTCAGACGTTCATGCGGCAGCGGAACGTCTTGTTCGTCCGGAGTAATGGCGATGATGCGGTGTCCTTGTTTCAAGAGTTCTTCCGTTACGCGTGAACCTAAATAACCGCTGGCGCCCGTAACAAGCAAATGGGTCATATTTTATTTTCCTCTAATTCTTTTCTGTCCAGAAACGGATACATGTCTTCCAAAGACGGACTGACCATCGTACCGTCGGGTAGTTTGCGTGCGGACAGTTTGGGCGCAAAGGTATAATGCGGAGTGCAGTCCAATTCACAAATTACGGGGCCGTCCATGTCCAATACGCGGCAAATACCGGCTTTCAGGTCTTTGTTTTTTCCAATTCGCACGGCGGGCAGACCAAATGCCCGCGCCAATTTTATAAAATCCGGCACTTCCACCCCGCTCTGTGCGTTGCAGCCCGTCAGCCGTCCGTCAAAAAAGTTGCGCTGGGTCTGAATGATGGAAATATATTCGCCGTTTTTAATAATAAACACTTTGACGGGCAGGCCCGTGGTTTTCAGCGTTTGTAATTCTTGCAGATTCATCATGATACTGCCGTCTCCCTCCAGACAAACGACGGATTGGTTTGCGCGGGCGGCGCAGGCGCCCAGTGCGGCCGGCAGACCGTAACCCATGGATGCATCTCCGGAATTTAACAGCAGGCGTTGTCCGGTTTTGGCTTCCAAAGCCTGAAAAAAGGCCACGCAGGCCGTCCCGTTGGACGCGACGGCAGTTGCCTTTGGCGGAAGCAGTTTGCCCAGTGTTTCCATAAACAAATACGGATGCACTTTTTCTGCGGGGGAAATGTCAAATTCATTCAGAGGGCGGTATTTGCGGCGCAGTTTCTGGCAGTGGGCCAGCCAGCCGTCTCGGCCTAAGGGCTTTTTTAAGCGTTTTACCAGTGCGGGCAAAATGTCTTTTAAGTCCGCGCAAAGCGCAATATCGGGCCTTAGCGTGGGTTTTTGCAGTTCGGCGGGATCTATGTCCGCGACAATTTTTACGGCGTTTTTAGCGAAATTTTCCCAGTTATAGCTGATCTGGCGGATATTATTGCGCGTACCCAAAAACAAAACGACGTCTGCATTTTGCAATGTAAAATTTCCGGCCCGTTGGCCTACGGTACCGATGCGGCCGGCAAATTGCGGATGAGCGGATGGAATCAGATCCATACCGTTAAAAGTGGTTACCGCGGGGACGCCGGTTTGCTCCATCAATTTTTTCAGGGCTTCTTGTGTGCCGCTGGCATGAATGCCGTTGCCGGCCACAATGAGCGGCTTTTGTGCGCGTTGCAACGTTTTAACGGCTTGATCCAATGCTTTGGCCAAAGCCGGCGCAGATGGTTTAGAGGAGGGGGGAGTAAATTTTTTTAGTTTTTTCGGATCAATCTTTGCCGCCTGCACGTTAAGCGGAATATCCAGCCATACGGGGCCGAAACGGCCTGTAACGGCATGCCAAACGGCTTCCTCCAACGCGGCGTCTACATCATAAGGATCGGTTACCATTTTGGCATATTTGGTCAGCGGCGCAACGACTTTGACAATATTTGCTTCTTGGTCGCCCAGCTGCCGCAGGGGAATATGTGGGCAGGAAGCCGTCGTGGTGGAAAATTTGACTTGGCCGGAAATAAACAGAACGGGCGCGCTGTCCGTCCAAGCGCCAAAGACGCCGTTTAGGCAGTTTAAGCCCCCCGGGCCGGTGGTTACGCAGGCGACGGCCAGCTTTTGGGCCGTGCGGGCGTATCCCTCGGCCGCTATGGCGCAGGCTTGTTCGTTATGATTGAAGATGAGGCGGATTTTTTTGCTTTGGCCGAAACTGTCGTTCAAATGCATCGCTCCGCCGCCCGTAATCATAAACGTGTGGCGTACGCCCAGCTTTTCCAGTTTTTTTACCAAATAATCCGAGACTTTTATCATACCGCTTTGTCGTTTTTACAGATGTCCGCCGGCTTCTTCTATCAGTTTTTTATAACGGTTTTCCAACATGGTAATGCGGGCGGCGTCTTCCCTAAAAATCATACCATAAAAATCGCGTTTGTTTTTTAGCCACATTAACTCAAAACCAACGGCTTTTAATATTCCTTTGTCCGCATGCGGATCTTTGATGGCGGCTTGTGCGTCAAAAATTACTTTGCGCGTTTCAAATTTCGTCAAAGCGCCTGCCGGAAGCTTGGCGAAAAACGGCAGCGAATCGGCAGATACGCCGCCGCCTATGACCATCTTTTTGCCCGCTTTTTGGAGTTTTTTGCTCATTTCTTCCGCCATGGCAAAAATGGTGTCGGAGTTAATGTCTTCGCGGCTTAGTCCCATGGATCCCGTCATGTCTACCCGTCCCAGCACGACGCCCGCCAAGTCCGCAAATTGCGGACTCTGTATCATGGCATCCAAATTGTCGGCGCCGGTTTTCGTTTCTACATTAATAAAAAATTCCATTTCCTCTCTTTCTTCTTCCGGAAAAACGAAATGAACGGCTTTGACGTATTTACCCATGGCGTATGGCGTTTCAATCATGGGTCCCACTATGCCTTTGACGCCTATGACCCGTGCGTCCATCATGTCTTTTATCGCTTCACAGCCTCCCACCTTGATAAAAAGGTCCAAATCGGCTTTTGTTACCACTTCTTTGAGTCTTAAGGCTTCTTCCAGCCGTGTGCCTTCGGCTTCAAATTCCGCTTTAATGCCGATGACATGGTGATTTTCTTTTAAGTCTTTTAAAGTTTCCAACATTTGCTTTTCTAAATTATTCATCGGTGTTCTCCTTTATTTATCCGACAGCAGCAAGTCCGGATTGATCATGTTTTTATTTGTTTGATAATATGCATACAAATCTTGTATCGCTTCTTTAAGCGGCGTGAAGCGAAGATGCGGGATTTCCGCACGCAGACGGGCATTGCTGCCGGAATAATTCAGTCCGTATCCCTGCGTCGCCACGCGTATATCGCCGCCTCCCGCCGCATCCAATACGGCCGTCGCCGCCTGCAAAAGTTCCGTCTCTTCGTCCGGCGTTACATTGTAACTTTTATATGCAGGTTCATTTTCTATAAAATATTCCAACACCGGCATTAAATCCCGTATCCATAAATAGCTAAAACGGCGGTTTTGGCGCAGGGTTACGGGCAGATCGAACAATGTTTTGCATATAGCATTGGAAATAAAGCGTATTTCCCAGTCTTCATACGGACCAAATACGCCAAAAATATGAAGGTCCAGCATGTTCGGCGTTTTTTCAATCCGTTTATGCATCACATATTTGCAAAAGCTGTGGTCGTCTTTGCCCATACGCCGTCCGATTTCTTCCTCGCATACCATACGGTTGTCCGCCGCCGCGTCATATACGGCGCCGCTGCCCAAGTTAATCAGCCGGCCGAAACATTCCGTATGGCGGGCTAAATTTTCAAACATTCGCATGTTGGTGTAGAACAGGCGGTTTGTATCTTTGGCGTTGCGATGCCCGGGTTTGGCGGCGGCATGAATGACGGCGTCAAACCGGCGGGTGGCAAAAAACGTGTCCACGGCCGCCGTATCCGTCAGGTCCAGCTCATAACTGCGCGGCGCGAAAATGTCATATTTCTGGGCCAGAAAACTTTCGCGTATATTTTTACCTATAAAGCCGTTGCCGCCGGTTAACAGAATTTGTTTTTTCATTTCTTTGTTTTTTCTTCTACAAACGCATGTATGACGGCCGAAGTTTTCGCCAATTCATTTTCTCCCAACGCGGGGAAAGTGCCCACCCAAAAGGTATGATTCATAATAAAGTCCGTATTAGGCAGCATGGCATATTCTTTTTCCGTCAGATTGCGCGAGTTAAGAAGCGGGGAATCTTTAATGCGCAGCGCAATGTCGTTTTCCGTCATCATGGGCTGGCGCAGCAGATTGCCCGCGAAAAGCTGGCGCGTTCCGATGCCGTTTTTTTCCAAGTATTCCACCATTTCCTGTTTAGTAAACGGAGCGTGGGGTTTGACGGAAATCAGAAAACCGAACCATGACGGCTTGACGTCTTCGGCGATGGTTGGCAGAATTAAATACTCCGTCAGATCTTCCAGCGTGCGGGACAAATACGCCGCATTTTCCGTGCGTTTTTGGATAAAGGAAGGCAGCTTTTTGATTTGGCTAACGCCTAAGGCGGCCTGCCAGTCCGTAATTTTAAGGTTAAATCCCACATGGGAATATGTATATTTGTGGTCATAACCGAACGGCAAATGTCCCAGCTGCATATTAAATCGATTTTTACAGGTATTGTCTACCCCGGGCTTGCACCAGCAGTCCCGTCCCCAGTCTCGGTAGGACAAAAGGATACGGTGCAGCAAGGGATCATTGGTTACCACCGCACCGCCTTCACCCATGGTTAAATGATGGGCCGGATAAAAGCTGAAAGTGCCGATATGACCGATACTTCCCGCTTTTTTACCGCGCCATTGCGCGCCCAGCGCGTCGCAGGAGTCTTCAATAAGCCACAGCCCGTGCTTTTGGCAAATATCCAAAATCGTGTCCATATCAAACATATTGCCCAGCGTATGGGCGACGAAAATGGCTTTTGTTTTTGGGGTGAGAGCCGCTTCAATCTGGGAGGCATCAATATTGTACGTGCCTACTTCGCAGTCCACAAACACGGGGACGAGCCCTTGCTGAATAATGGGGTTTACCGTCGTAGGAAATCCCGCCGCCACGGTAATGACTTCGTCTGCTTTTTTGAGGCGTTTTTCGCCCAGTTTGTGCGAAGTCAACGCCGACAGCGCCAGCAAATTGGCCGAAGAGCCGGAGTTGGTGGACAGCGCAAATTTAACGCCTAAAAAAGCGGCAAAATCTTTTTCAAATTGATCGTTAAAACGCCCCGCCGTCAGCCACATGTCCAAACTGGCGTCAATCATATTCATCAAATCATTTTCGTCCAGCAGTTTGCCGGAAGGGGGAATATAAGCAAAATTTTTTTTGGCGCCGTACACTTCCGTGTAATATTTACGCGCAGCTTCTTTGACTTTTTCTCTTAATTCTTTTTCCATACTATTTTCTCTTCATATTCTTGGATTTGTTTCAGGGTAAAAGCCCGCATGGGTTCTCCTTGGTAAAAGCGTTTATACCATTCCACTGTTTTCGTTACGGCCTGCTGGGCGGTATATACGGGCTGCCATCCCAGCACTTTTTGTGCTTTGGTAATATCCAACATCAGCAGGTTGGCTTCGTGCAAATCATCTTTTTTGTGCACTTTGACGCTGCCTCTACCGTATTCTTTTACCGCTTGCTGCGCCACTTCTGCCACCGTCAGTATGCTGTCCGGATTAGGGCCAAAATTAAATCCTTCGGCATATTGCTGTCCGTGGGTATAGAGCAAATGACCCAGTAGCAAGTAACCCGACAATGGTTCCAATACATGCTGCCACGGGCGCGTGGCGTGCGGATTGCGTATTTCTATTTCTTTGTCTGCTTCTATACTGCGTACGCAATCGGGGATTAAACGGTCTGCTGCCCAATCGCCGCCGCCGATAACGTTTCCCGCGCGGGCCGTGGCCATGGCATAGCCTCCGTTCTGCAGAAAGGAGCGCCGATACGAGGCGGACATGATTTCCACGCAGCCTTTGGAAGAAGAGTACATGTCGTAGCCGCCCATAGGTTCGTCTTCGCGGTAGCCGCGGGCGATTTCTTTATTTTCATAGCATTTGTCTGTCGTGATATTAACAAAGGCTTTGACGGACGGGGTTTTGCGCGCCGCTTCCAAAACGTGTAATGTACCCATGACGTTGGTTTCATAGGTCAATACCGGCTGGGCATAGGAGAGCCGGACCAAAGGCTGGGCCGCCAAATGAAATACGATTTCCGGCTGAAAAGTTTGAAAGGTTTGTTCCAGTTTTTGGCGGTCTAAAATGTCTCCCTGCACGCTCTGTATGCCGGAAGATATTTCGGCGGCTTCAAATAAGGATGGAACGGTATTGGCCGGCAAAGCATAGCCGCATACCTGCGCGCCCAGCTGTTGCAGCCACAGGCTGAGCCATCCGCCCTTAAAGCCGGTGTGTCCCGTAATCAAAACGCGTTTGCCTGCATAAGTGCCGTTAAAATTGTTCATTTCACATGCTCCTTCCAATTTTACTTTGTACCGCGCCTTCTTGTTCTTCAGGTATCGGTGCGATAGACGGAGCATATACGGTATAGCCCCGCTTCAGCATTTGCTTGGTTACTTGTCGGCCTATAAATCCACTAGCCCCTGTAATAAGCAGCTTTTTCGTGATGGCTAGTCCTCCCATTTTTTCCAAGGGGCTTGGCCGCTTTCCCACATGGCGGTCAGTTCCATTTTATCTTTTAAGGTATCCATCGGCCGCCAAAAGCCGTCGTATTTATAAGCGTGCAGCTGACCGTCCTTGGCAAGTTTTTCCAGCGGGGCGCGTTCAAATACTACGTCGTCTCCATCGCCGATATAATCCATCACTTCCGGCTGGCAGACGAAAAAACCGCCGTTTATCCAAGAGCCGTCTCCTTTCGGTTTTTCCACAAAAGAAGTAATGGTGTCTTGCGCGTCTATGGACAAAGCGCCGAAACGGCCGGAGGGTTTAACGGCAGTCATGGTAATCAGCTGGGAGGCCTTTTGATGGTTTTCCAGCAACTCATGAATGTTGATATCGCTTACGCCGTCCCCATACGTCAGCATAAAAGGTTTGTTTTCAATAAAATCTTTGGCTTTTTTTATCCGTGCGCCGGTCATGGCGTTTTGGCCGGTGTAAAGCATGGTTACTTTCCATGGTTCTTGGCGGGTTTTGTGTACGGTAACGCTGTTGGTTACCATATCCACGGTAATGTCGGAATATCGCTGGTAATAATTCACAAAATAGTCCTTAATGATATGTGATTTATAACCGGTTAATATGATGAAATCATTAAACCCGTAATGGGAATAAATTTTCATGATATGCCATAGAATGGGATACCCGCCGATTTCCACCATGGGTTTGGGTTTCAGAACGGTTTCTTCGCTCAGGCGGGAACCTAAACCGCCCGCTAAAATTAATACTTTCATGCTAAGCTCCTTTTAGCGTATAAATTGACAACATAAAAAACATTAGGCC
>CALUXG010000031.1 GCA_944324685.1 uncultured Elusimicrobiales bacterium | reverse complement strand
TGCCCATGACGGTATTTATGATTGCGCTCAACTACACCACTCCCACCAACGGCGCCATTTTGAACCAGTTTGAAATTGTATATTCTATTTTGCTTTCATGGCTGTTGTTAAAAGAACGTCCTACGGGCAAACAGATTTTCGGTTCGGCGTTGGTCATTGCCGGCGTTACGCTGCTTTTATGGCAGACGGGATTTTCCGTCCAGCTGAAAGGAGATTTAATGATCGTCGGTTGTTTATGGATGTTTCAGCTCAGCCATATTTTTGCCAAAAAACTCCCCGCGGATATGCAACCCGCACAAATAGCCGCCGCCCGCGCATTGTTTGCCCTGCCCGCCCTGTTTTTGCTTATAATATATGTAGCGCTTACGCAAGGCATTACGTTTACTCCCGCGCCGGCACTGTGGTGGACGCTGGCATTCAGTGCGGTTATAAACTATTTTATGGGCAATACGTTTTGGTATTACGCCATACGGAATATGGACTTGGGTAAGGCCACCGCCATCATTTTGTCTTACCCCGTCATGACATTTGTTATGTCGGTACTGTTGGGGTTGGACAAGATTACCCTTTTCAAAGTCCTAGGTCTTATCTTGGCCATGGGCGGGGCGTACATCGTTACGGGCATAGTCAGCAAACAAGGAGACGCAAAGAAATGAAAAAGTTGGTGCTTTTTGATTTAGACGGCACATTGGTTTTCGCCGGCGGCGCAGGACGCACCGCACTGACCAAGGCCGTCAAAAAACTTTACGGCAAAGAGCTTGCATTTGAACACGGTCTGATTTCCGGACGGACGGATACGGACAATTTTTCCATCGTCTATGAAATGGCCACCGGCAAAAAAGCCACAAAAAGCGAAATAAAAAAAATTCACGACATGTATTTAGCACTGCTTCCGGACGAAGTGAAAAACGCCACCAAGAAAAAAGCCTACAAACTGGTTTGCGGCGTGAAAAAATTATTGGAAAAATTATCCAAAGAAAAGGATGTCGTATTGGGACTGGGAACCGGCAATATCGAACAAGGGGCGCGCATTAAACTGGCACCGTCCGGCTTGCTTGCCTATTTTGCGTGCGGCGGATATGGAGAAGACGGCAACAGCAGAGAAAACATGCTCAAAGCCGCCGTCAAACGCGCGGAAAAAAAATACAAAACCAAATTTACGCCTGACCAAGTATACGTGGTAGGGGATACGCACCGCGACGTGCTGGCCGCGAAAAACTGCGGGTTTCATTCGGCGGCCGTATTGTCGGGATTGGGGGACGCTCATTTGTTGCAGCGTGCAGCGGCGGAATTGGAAATTAAAAATTTTAACGACATAACTACATTTTACGTATGGCTGGGATTGCAAACCGATCCCAAAGGCGTCAAACGCGGCATTTATATTTCACCGGCCAGCGCCATTGAACACGTATTTTTCAGCCGCACCGGCATAGATGAAGACCGGCTGAAAATGCTGCGCATAAAAAAATATTCGGATTTACCCTCAGGAACAATCATGTAGGAGAAAATTATGGAGTGGTTCAAAGCGGCGGAAAAATTTAATCAGGCCTTATCCTCGGCAGAGCCTACCCCGGGCGGCGGCGCAGCCGCCGCCATGACGGCGGCCATGGGATGTTCTCTGGCCTTGATGGCGGCGCAAACTACCGTCAAACGCAAAACGACTCCCGAACAAACCCGAGAAAAACTACAGTTGCATATACGTAAGCTGGGCGCATTAAAAACCCAGCTGAACAATCTTATTCAGGAAGACGGCTCCGCCTACAGCGCCTATATCGTTGCAAAGAAACTGCCCAAAGATCATGCTGAAAGAGAAAAGGCCATGCAAGACGCCCTGTTATATGCCGCACGCGTACCATCCGACACGGCGACAACGGCCATACAATGTTTGAGAGAAATTGATCTTATGAAGGCAGACATTGCATCTATTATTCTGTCGGATATCGTTTGCGGACAGCACCTGCTTAAATGCGCCATACGCTGCTGTGTGGAAAACATAAAAGCTAATTTGGAATACATTAAAGACGCGGAATGGAAAGAAAAATTCCGCCAGCATATTGAAGTGTTTTTAAAATCCTGTTGAGAGAGATTTATGACCGAAAAAGCAACCAAACGCAACGGCATGCTGGGTACCATTTACAAAATGCTGCCCAATATTGATGACGATTACGCGGCCAAAATTGTTTATACGCTGGAAAACAAAAAGCCCGTAGCTCAATTGCAACAAGACATAGCCGACATTTCCGCCAAACTGGGTGAAGCAAACGCCATGTCAGACACTATTGTGGCAAAAATTTTACTTGACGAAATCACGCTGCCCGCCGCCTTGCGCCAGTTGCGCGTATACAACAATGCCGTGTCCGTATCCGAACTGACCAGTGCATTGGATACGCCGCCCGAAGTAACCGATTTGTTGCTCAACTATTATGCGGCTTTCGGCGCGCGCCGTTTTTTTGACGTGGAATTTGCCAACGCGCTTAAAGACGTACGCGACGATAAAAATATGCAGGACGCCGATAAAGCCCAGCATGCGCTGGACCGTTTAATCCTGCAGGCCCAGCAAGATTTAACCCCCAACGAAAAATTGCAGACCAAAAACAAAAAAGCCATTTACGCCGCGGCAGACAAATACCATTTGTCCGTCAAAATTACGGCCGCGTTATTGGCCATATATACCGTCCCGGGGGTTATTGATTTTGAAAAGCACTTTGACAAACTGATTAAATCCCTGCTAAAAATCAACGAAGATGAAAAACTTTGCGCGTCTCTGGCCGCCAAAACCCTGCTGTGCCAAATTACCCCCAAAGATGCACAAGACATTGCACTTACTTCCAAATTGTTGAAAGGACAAATATTGGAAGAAGATTTAATGATTATCGCCTGCCGTTACTTAAAAGTGAAAACGCCGCAGGATATACAAGATACCTTTGACGCCGTACTGAGCCGTTTGCCGCATGTCAGCCAAAAAGAGGAAAACCTCGGCTTGGCCGTTCAGGTGCTGTTGGACGGCACGGAACCCACTTTTGAAAAAGCACAGCAAAAAGCGGCCCTCCGACGGGAACGCATTCTGTTGCGCAAGGCACTGGCTAAAAAAGAAGCTTATGCCGGTTATGAATATGATTTGGCACAGCGCTTTGCGGGACAAAAAACTTTTGTGCAGCTGGAACGGGAAATGAACGAACTCTTGGCCCATCTGCCGCATTGCCAAGACGAATTGGAGAATAAAGAATTGGCCTGCAAAGTGCTGTTGGGTACGTTAAGTATGGAAGAAGCGACAAAACAAGCCTCCTACCTGCGAGACGTCAAAGCTCAAACGCTGACAAAAGGCTTGGCCCCCCAAGCGTTAAAAAATTACTTGGGTACCAAACCGGCCGAAGAAATCACCGCGTTTTTTGAAAAATCGCTTGCTCCATATACTTTCTGGAAATCTGACCGTGCCAAACATGAATTTTCCTTAACCGCGCTGGTGGGAGAATTGAACGGAATGACGGATGCGCGCATATCCGCTTTTATACTGGATATGCTGGAAGAGGGGTCTTCTTTGGAAATGGTAACAGACATGATGGCCAACATACAGGCCCATAAAAATCAGCCGCAGGAATTAGACCAGTTGCTGGAAAAATACAAAAAAGCCCGCGCAGCCAGCAAAGAAAACTAAAATCCGCAATACAAAGTTATAAAAAAAGACTATTCAAACCTTTGATAATTTGGTATGCTTGTATCGTGATGGTTTATTTTTAACGCTAGGGTGGAAACAAGAATGAGATACTGGGTTTATATTAATGACAAAGTGGTGGGTCCTTACGATGAGGACAAATTGGCCAGTTTAGACGGTTTTACGCCGGATACACTGATTTGCTCCGAAGAAATAGAAGACGGCGGAAGCCAAGAGTGGGTCAAAGCGTCCACTATTTTTGAATTTGACGAAGCGAGCAAAACCATGACTCGTGCACCGCTGACGCAGGAGGAATTGGACACCGTACGGGGCAAGACATCGGACATTAATACCGCACCTCCTTCCCAATCCGCCGCGGAGGACAACGATACCACCACACAAATTTTAATTGAAAAAATAGACAATTTAACCCGGGAAATAGAATCCTTAAAAGGCAAATTGGACGCCGTTCTTTCTTCCGCCCATAATCCGGCGCCCGCACCTCAGACGACCATAGAAACGCCCAATCCGGAACCCGTAACCGAAGACGCTGTGATCACAAATACGGAAAGCTTGGTAAACCACGCCGAACAATTGGTGGCCCAAGCCGGCAACAATACCGAATCTGAAGGAAAACCCGTAGACTTCTTGGATGAGATCCAAATCGGGGCCGCCAAAACGGAAAATTTGTCTGAAAAAGGAGGAGAAGAAGTCGTCCTCCGCTCTGCGCTGGATTCTCTATATAATGCAAAACCGCAAGTACAGACCGAAGAGGAAAAAGAATCCACGTTCCAAGATTTGCTTTCTGCAGCTAAAGAGGCAGCAACCCCTGCAGTAACCGCCGCCGCGGCAGCAGCGGGGGTAACAGCCGCATCGGCAGCCATACAAGAAGAACCCCAAGAAACAAAAGAACAACTCCCTTCTGTTTCGGACAAAACGCTTCCCGCGGAACCGGCGGCCGAAGAAGAACCGGCAGCGGTCCCCGCACAGTCATTTAGCGAAGGGGCACAACACCCTGCTCCGCAGGAAAATATGGAGCCCATCACCGAACAGAAACGTGAAGAAATCATTAATGAAATCACCGCATCCGGCCGACAAGAAAATTTAATTTTGCAAGCGGTGGAAGAAGCGCAAAAAGAAGAACAACCCCAGCCGGAATTGGCTTCTTTAGGCGAGTTGCCGGCGCAAGCTGAAGAAACACCGGCTCCCGAAACGCAAGAACCGAAAGCGGAAGAAAGCTTTCATCTTCAAATGCCGTCCATGCAAGACGGCGGCGAAGCCGCTAATACCGAAACGATGCAAGGGCCTGCCGAAAAAGAGACCTTGGATTTGACCGATCAGCCCCAGTTAAATATCGCCGAAAATGAAGTGCCGGCTCCCGAAACGCAGCCACAAGAGCAGCCGCTGCCGCAGGCCGACGCGCCAATTTCCGACCAGCTGACCCCTATGAATCCTTCCGATGATGAAAAAGGCTTGCAAAAACCGGTAACCGAAACCATAAAAGAACTGGTCCCCGGCAAAAAAATAGAACCGCAGCAACAGGAAGACGAAGGAATTATTTCCCAAGCGGATTTGGCAGAAGCCTTTACGGAACGCGCTCCCGTGCCAGAGTTTCCTATTCCAGCGGAAGAAGAAAAACCTGAAGACATTAACAAAGAAACGGAAATAGAGCCGGAACAACAAGCGCAACCGCAAGAGCCGCAGGCTCAAACGGAAGAACTTCCCGCGCCGGCCCCCTATACGGCCAACGATTTGACGGAAGTGGAATTGAAAGAAGGCTCCACCTATTTGATTTCCGATTTTATTCCGCCTGCCACGGCTTCCGCCAATGCGGCGCAGTCGAATGCCCTGCCCTCGGAATATGCCGCCAAAAATCAACAGGACAAAAAAGAAGACAATCAAGTACAGGTAGGCTCCGTAACGGAAACCGTGGAAGAAATCATTCCCGATAAAAAGACGGATCCGGCGGATATTACCATGTCCAAGGTCATTTTGGAAAACACCATAAAGACTAAACGCGGCGCCACTATGGACATCAAAACAGTGCCTATGGTGCAGGAACCTGCCGAATCGGAACGCTTGGATTTAAGCGATTCTGAATTGGACATCAACACACAGCACGACATAAAAGCCGCGGACGTCAAACCCGCCGGCAACAAATTAACCAAGATGGTTTTTGGTTCTTTGGCAGCCGTGGTCATCGTGATCTTGATTTACGTCATGCTGGCTTATTTGGAGTTAATACCGGCACAGTTTAACTTCATGAAACCGGCGGCAGCGGCCCAAGATACGCTGCAAGATGAACAGCTCAATGAAATGTTAGGAACCCAGACTGCCGCCCCGCAACAGTCTCAGGATCAGCAAGTAGCGCAAGATCCGGCTTTGGGCCAGTCTACCATGGCAGGTGCGGCGGCTTTGGCAGGACAGCAGGCTTTACCGCAAGGAAATGCGGGGCAAGTGCCTCCCAATCTCCAACAGCTGCCCCAGACTTTACCGGCGGGCCAGCCCGCCACACAACCGGCGGCCAATCCTCTGGATCCGATATTGGCTGAAGTGCAGAATTACCGGCTGATAAACGGCCAGACGCTCAAACAATTGATTGATTCCCGCCATCCGGCGGCTCAGGGCATGATTGAATGGAGCATCACAACGGCCGTGGAACCAAACAATTATTCTATTTTGGTCAAAGTGCCGCCTGAGAATCCGCAGAGCTTTAAGATTTCGCACCGTTTCAATTATAATACGGTAACGAAAGTCTTATCGCCCACCATATCGGACTCCAAAAACCTGCTTGATTCCATTCTTCCGCAGGCACAGGCAGCGCAATAAGCCCCGAAAACTTTTGAACCCCTGTCCTGAAAGACAGGGGTTTTTTATAGGCGGTTCCGCATGGACACAAATGCACTCATAAAACAGGCAGAACAACAACATCTATTAAGCGAAACGCAAATTTTGCAAATTTTAGAGGACCGAAACTGCAACGCTTCTTTGTTTGCCGCCGCCGACCGCGTACGCAAAAAATACGTGGGGGACGAAGTACACCTTCGTGCGTTGATAGAATTTACCAATATTTGTCAAAATCATTGTTTATACTGCGGCTTGCGGGTGGAAAACCGTTCCGTAACACGCTACCGCATGACGCCTCAGCAAATTCTGCAACTGACGCAAAAAGCGGCAAAGCAAGGATACAAAACCGTTGTTTTGCAAGGGGGGGAAGATCCTTATTTCACCGCGGATGTTTTAGTGCCGCTGCTGCGCCAAATCAAAGCCATGGATTTGGCCATTACTCTTAGTATCGGAGAAAGATCCTATGAAGATTACAGGGCTTTCAAAGAAGCGGGTGCGGACCGCTATCTGCTGCGCATAGAAACGACTGAGCGCACCTTATACGAAAAATATCATCCGAACATGAGTTTTGACAACCGCCTGCGCTGCCTGCGTGATTTGAAACGGCTGGGATACGAAACGGGTACGGGAATTTTGGTAGGGCTTCCCTCTCAGTCTCTGCATTCTTTGGCCCGTGATATTTTGTTTTTTCAAAAATTTGGTGCGGATATGATTGGCCTCGGGCCTTTCATCCCCAATCCGGACACACCGCTGAAAAATACGCCCACGCCATCTTTGACGTCTGCGTTAAAAGTCATGGCTTTGACGCGCCTGTTGCTGCCTGATATTAATATCCCCGCCACCACCGCCATGGAAGCGTTACAATCCAACGGCCGCTTCAAGGCGCTGCAAAGTGGGGCCAATGTCATTATGCCCAATATTACGGAGGGGGAAGCACGAAAGAATTATGCCCTTTACCCGGGCAAAGCCGCCGCGGCGCAAGCGCCGCTGGGTTTACGCCAAGAGCTAGAAACAGCCCTGCGTGCCATAGGCCGCCGCATTGGCACGGGATACGGTGGCCATACGCATTTATTTGATAAATCTCATGGCCATACAAATTCCTTATAAGAAAATCCTCTTGACATAAGAAACAAAATTGTTATAATAAAAATTATTTTACTTATATTCATAAATATGGCTCTTTTTACCCTTAAAATGAAAGAGCCAAAACGCCCCAGCTACAACGGTATAGACACACCCCAACGGAAAATAAAAAGGAGACATTTATGTCCAAACATGCCCCGAAAACCGAAAACATATATAACAGCTTATGTATCCGGCAATTGGAACAGCAGTACTGCTCCAGCTGCAGTGCGGCGGTAGTCAGTTCCTGTTGTGTGGTGTCCAGCCGCGGATTAGGAGCGCGGTTGGTGTCCCGCATATACGATGGCGGGCGCAAGGCGGTGTATACCGCCACGGTGGGGGCTATGCTGGCCAACAATCTGACGCCGTATGCGGGGGCGGCGACGATTACGGTTTCTTCTGGGGTGGTGTCTACAGGGCTGACGGTGTCCAGTGGAAATTATATTTATGTAAATGGGGGCGGTTTAGCCAGCGGGGTGGATATTTTGGAGCACGGCATGCTGACCGTATACCGTAACGGCAGTGCCTTGGATGTAAACCAGCATACCTATGGGAAAATAGACGCAACAGTTGCAGGGGAAGACAGCACCCTTATATCCGGCACAAATGCAGACGGCGGCGATTTTCTGCTCTCCGGCGGTTATGCCAGCGGCTTTGTGCTTAACAGCGGGGCCGAATTGACAGTTTCTTCCGGCGGACGGGCGGAAAATATCACGCAAAGCGCCGGCGGTAATATTAATGTGCTTGTGGAGTCAGGCAACGCGGGGACCTATGTATCCGGCCGCAACCAAGCCGGAAGCGTATTTACGTTGATAGACGGTCATGCCAGTAATTTTATTATTAATGATGGTGGTTTTCAGTATATTTCCACCGGCGGCACGGCGGACAATACCATAGTCAGCGGTGGCGGGCAAAATATATATTCCGGCGGAGCCGCCAGCAATACCACATTAATAGGAGGTACTGTTTTTGCGGCAGATGGCGGAACGGTGTCTAATATAGAGCAGTCAGGGGGAATAGTCCGTGTAAGTTCCGGCGGTCAGGCGCTCAATGTCGTTCAAAGCGGAGGCCACGTAACAGTAAATATATATGGCGGGGACAGCACGACCAAAATAACCGGTTCCAATATTTCAAACGGAGCTTTTTATGTATCTAACGGCATTGCCAGCAATTTAATAACAGACGATATGACTTTAGCCGGCGCAGGCGCAAGCGCA